>JAJAZN010000125.1 GCA_026785685.1 Thermoleophilia bacterium | reverse complement strand
TCGTCGGCGACGCCTCGATGACCTCATCGCGCAGAGCAAGACGAGCGGCAAGGCGTTTGCGACGATCGCACTCGACCATCAGCAGGCACTCGTGCAGGCAGAGGCATCTGCAAAAGCAGCGGCGAAGGCTCGCGCTGCGATCGACAAGAACACCGCGCGCCGCACCAAGCTCGAAGCCCAACGAGATCAGATCGCAGCTCGCCGCGCGCATCTCGAGCCACAGCGAACCATCCGCAAGCTCGACGTCGCACAGGATGCGATCCTCACCGCGACCAAGCTCACCGCAGCGCAACTCATTCTCTTCGTCCTCCGCGAGTACCTCGTCTCCTTCGCGATGACACCCGAGACATTCCTCCAGCGGGTCTTCACGATCCGTGGGCGCAAAGAGCTGCGTACCACCGAAGAGCTTGTCGTTTTCTACGAGAATCCTCGCGACCCCGCCGTTAACGATGCGCTACGCGATGCCTGCCAACACATCAACAAGCGTGCACTCCAGCGCGACGGCCGCACGCTTCGATTCTCCGTTGAGCATCGGCCAATTCTGCGGATCCTGTCAGGTGGCCAGTTTGATTGATCTGATCCCCCTGGATTCTTGTGTTGGCCGAAGTCCCTGTCGGAATGTTCACTCGGAGGACATAAGAGGCGGTCAGCTCCGGATCCATCCGACGGCGGTTGATGGATCTGGCGGACCCGGCTGACCGCCGGTGCGCGACGGCGGGTTGGTGGATCCAGGCGGCACCGCGAAGATGTGGTTGACGCTGGGTGATGTTCACGAAGGCGCGCTGCATCGAGTGTCGTCGGTCATTTCGGCCGCGCCGGGCGAAGCAGCGGCTGTGTGAACAAGACGAGTGTCGACGCGCCCGTCACAACCGGTTGGAGCGCGCTCGACGACGAAGAGACCTTGAGCGGTTGCGTGCGGTGGATCGCGAACGGCAAGCACGCCATCGCGCTCGACCGTCGAAACCACGCCGTGCCCGACGAATGTCACGGGCCAGGTCGGCGTTTGAAGTGGTCGAGATGGTTAGCGAAATCCGCGAAAAGCTGGCGAGCGTAGTTCGGTGCCTGACGCAGATGTCACGGGCCACGTCGACGGCGCAAGCAAGCGAACCCATGGAGGAATCTGGCGGATTTTCTGGCTGATGCATGCGCGTGTCACGGGCCGCGAGAAAATTTTATCGTCGTGAAAGGACACGGGAAACACCGTCGATCGCTGGTAGCGATGTCACGGGCCACTTCGACACGTCGCGAAACCTTCTCCAGGGTGGCGGCATGCACCAGGTGTCGCCGACGGCCACCGCGATCGAGCTCGCGCAGGTGGGAGAGAAGATGTCCTCGCTCCGGCTGCGTCCTCCGGAGACGCTGCGCGAGATGGAGCGGTCGCTGTCACGGCACGGCCAGCTTGTCGCCGTCGTCTGCTGCCGACACGCAGGTCGTGTCGAGATCGTCGACGGCTTCAAGCGTCTGATGGGTGCACGAGCACTCGGCTGGTCGACGTTGCGCGCCGAGGTGCATGAGGTCACGGGCCCGGCGGTGAAGCTTTTGATCTGGCAGAGCAACCTCCGCCAGGTGCTCTCGGAACTCGAGGAGGCGTGGCTGGTGCGCGCGCTCTATCGAGACGATGGGCTCAGCCAGCCGCAGATCGCGCAGCTCGTCGGTCGGCACAAGAGCTGGGTCTGTCGACGACTGGTGCTCGCGGAGGGAATCACGGCCGCCGTGGAATCGGCCGTCCGGCTTGGCCTGTTGTCGGTGACCGCCGTACGCGATGTCGGTCGGTTGCCGCGCGGCAACCAAGAAACGGTCGCGCACGTCATCGCGCAACGGGGCCTGACGACGCGGCAGACCACGCGGCTGGTCGATCAATTCCTCGCCGCCGGCGATGATCGGGCACGGAATGCGGTCCTCGCCGACTCCGAGCGGATGAGTGCGCCACTCGGCCCCCCCGGTCCGCGGCGCCCCTCGATGACCCCGGGGGACGCGATGATCGCGGACGCTGCGGCGCTGTCGTATCGTGCGACGCGACTCCACGCTCGCTTGCTCGAGCGCCCGCTCTCGAGTCTTGGCCCCGAGGCCGAACGGCTCGTGATCGGGTGCCTCGGCGAGCTGCGCGGTGTCGTCGAAGCGCTGTGCCGAATCCTGGCCCAAGTGGGAGAGGGCGCAGCGCTCTCGATGGTGCCCCATGGCGCGTAGTCCCGCGGAGCTGGAGCACGACGTCGTGATGCTGGCGCAGCAGGGGATGCGCATGCGCGCGATCGGTCGCGCGTTGCGCGTCGGGCGCAACCGGGTCCGAAAGATCCTCCGAATTCACAAGACCAAGCGAACCGGCGAGACGCCGCCCACTGCGCTGCCGCCGCCTCCGACATCGCGACCGTCGATGCTCGATGAGCACGAGGCATTCGTCGGTGACCTGCTCGTCCGCTTTCCGGACATCACGGCGCAACGGATCTACGAGGAACTCCAGGGTCGCGAGACGATCGTCTTCGACGGTGGCTACACGATCGTCAAGGAGTACGTCCGCGAGCTCCGGCCGAGGCCCGTGGTCAAGGTCAGCACGCCCGTCGAGGAACCCGACCCCGGCAAGATCGCCGAATGCGATTGGGCCACCATCACGATCGACTTCAAGAACCGCACGCGGCGCAAGCTCCAGGTCTTCGGCTACACGCTCGCGTATAGCCACCGGCGATTCTACCGGCTCTACGACAACGCCGACTTCTATTCGCTGCTCGATGGCCACGTCGAAGCATTCGATCACCTCGAGGGCGTCGCCGAGGAGTGCAAGTACGACGGGCAGAAGACCGTGGTGTTGCGCTGGGAGGGCCAGCAGCCGATCTACAATCCACGCTTCGTCGCGTTTGCGACGTACTACGAATTCCGACCACGGGCGTGCCGGCCGTTTCATCCAAACGACAAGCCGCATGTCGAGCTGAGTTTTCGGGCCTTACGGATCAGCTTCTTCAACGGGCGCGACTTCCACGACATCGACGACCTCAAGGCGCAGCTCGCGCACTGGATGACCGGCATCGATGACGAACGACCGCAGCGCCGAAAGCAGCGCCGCACGCCGCTCGACTTGCATGCCGAAGAACAACCGCACCTCGTCGTGCGACCGCGTCACGCCTACGACACGGCACGGGTGGTGTATCGCGTGTGCGATCTGGAGGGCTTCATCGCGTGGGAGGGCAACCGCTACTCGTTGCCCGTCGAGAACGTCACCGAGATCTTGCCGGTGCGGATCACGCAAACGGAGATCTTCGTGTACGCCCAGAATCTCAAGCTGGTCGCGCGACACGAGCTCCACCGACGCGGCAGCGGTGACCTCGTCGTGGCGCCGGGCCACCGGCCCAAGCCAGATCGTGGGCCTGGCCTCGATCAGCTGCGGGTCGCGTATGGCGAACTCGGCGACGGCGCCGAGGATTTCCTCGTGGCGCTCGAGCGCGCGCAACCGCGCTCGGCCGCGTACCACGCGCGTCAGATCTTGGCCTTCCGCGAACGCTATCAGACCGGTGACGTCCTCGCGGCGATGGATCATGCCCGCCAGTACGGCGCCTTCGACTACCACGCGATCGAACGGATCCTCGTCGCACGTGCGGCACCTCGTCGGCTCGACGAGTACGTCGCCGAGGCGACCGAGAAGAAGCTCGCCGAGATCGTGCGGCAGAGTCACACCGCACCGCGTGATCTGACTGCGTACGACGCCCTTCCCAATTGGTCGCGACCCCCGAACCAAGGAGATCCAGCATGCGAAAGCCAACGAAACCCCGGCGCCGAAAGCCACCTGCTCGCGGAAACGACGGGCTCCTCGAGCGACTCCGAGATCATCTCGAACGACTCGGACTGAAGTCGCTCGACGGCACACTCGAAGCGCACCTTGCCTGGGCGCACGAGCAAAATCCGTCCGCGCTCGTGCTCCTCGAGCGGGTCTTGGGCGACGGTGCCCAGCAACTTCGATTGCGCCGGACCGAGCGACGGATCGACACCTGCGGCCTGCGAGTCCGAAAGACGCTCGAGGCATTCGACTGGGCCTTCCAGAAGAATCTCAATCGCGCGCTCATCGAAGGCTTGGCGAACCTCGACTTCATCGACGCGCGTGAGGACGTGCTGATCACCGGCAAGAGCGGCACCGGCAAGAGCCACATCCTCCAGGCGCTTGCGCTCCGTGCGTGCGAGCGGGAGATCCAGGTCCGCTACGTCCGATGCGTCGACTTGATCGACGACTTGTACGCCGGCCTCGCCGACCGGACGTACGATGCGCGGCTTCGCCGGTGGGCCCGCGCCGAATGGCTCGTCATCGACGATGTCGGTCTGGGTCAACTTCGTCGCCGCGACGACGAACCGACCGCCGCGCACATGCTCTTCAATCTCCTCGACCGACGACACGAACACGCCTCCACCGCGGTCACCTCGAACATCAAGCTCGGCGAGTGGGGGAAGTATCTGGGTGATGCCACGCTCGCCGCGGCGATCCTCGATCGTCTCGCGATGACGTCGATCCACATCGACATTGACGGCCCGAGTTACCGCGATCACCTGGCCAAGAAGCGCGCCAAGGACCATGGCATCGTCGACGCAGCCGCGTAGCCGACCGACCGAGGCCGCAGCTTCTCGCGCGTCGCCCACGCCGGAAGAGTTGGCCGTCGTCCCCGAGCTCGCTCTTCTCGCCGCGCTCCAACACGTCCTCGAACTGACGACCTTGACCCTCGTCGCGATGCACCCGGAGCTCGTCGGCGACCGCTCTTATCTACGACCCCTCGACCCGCAGGCGCTCCTCGCCGACCAGCTGATCACCCTCGGTATGCGACTCGCCAAGGTGGTCGTCGGCTATCGCGTCGTCGCGCTTGCTTCACTCCACGCCCCCGACACCGACGACCTTCCATTCTGAGCGAACTGGACGCCCCCGCCCGGGGCTCGTGAGCTCAAGAATCGCCGCGCTTCAAGCTGCGGCTGTCGCTCTCGTACGGCAACCCGACTGGGTCGCCGCGCGCCTCGTGCTCTGCTGCACGGCAACCCGACTGGATCCGATCCGCCGTCGCAAATGGATCCGGTCCTGGCCGGCGCCTATGCCGTGGCCCGCGCCCGTTGCAGGGCACTGTTGATCGAGGCCGCGGATGTCTCGAGACTCTCGGCCACCTCGGCGACGGACCACCCGAGCACCTCGGTCAGCAGCAGCGCGGCACGCTGGCGCGGAGGCAGGCACTGCAGCGCGGCGACAAAGGCGAGCCGGATGCTCTGGCGCAGCGCCGCCCGCTCGGCGGGATTCGCATCGGCAGGTAGCGCACGAGCATCGGGGACCGGCTCGAGCCAGTGGGTTCGCGGCCGGGTCTCGAGCTCGTCGGTGACACGGCCGATCGGACCATCCTCGATGGGGCGCATGCGCGCCTTGGCCGCGGTCAAGGCATCGAGGCACACGTTGGTGGCGATCCGGTACAGCCAGGTGCGCACCGAGGAGCGCTGATCGAACCGCTCGAGGGTCTTCCACGCGCGCACCATCGTCTCCTGCACGGCGTCATCCGCATCGATCGGAGAACCGAGCATGCGGTAGCAGTGGCCGACGAGAGCAGCGCGATGCTGCTCTAGCTGCGCGACATCCACGGACATCCCGCGGAGGCTAGCACCGCGCAGGCGACGCCGGTGACCGTGGGCTGTGCGCTGTGGGCGAACGCCTACCCGGTGATGAAGGCGCGCGTGATGGCGAATGCGAGCGCGGCCATCACGAGCGCACCGACGATCAACATCCACGGATAGAGTCTGGACTTCTTGACGTTCGGACCAGGACCGGCGACCCGCTGGGGAGCGGGCGGCACCATCGATCGGTCCATCACCGGGTCGGGCGAGGTGCCACCCGTCGCCTGCTGCGGCTGCACGCCCCACCCCGGCCACACCGGCCAGTTCCCGGGCGGCGGCGTCGGAATCTGCGCGATCGCTGGCTGCTGCGGCAGCAGCGGCTGTTGCGTGGGTGGCACCGGTTTCGACACCTGCATCATCGGAGGCAGCGGCGCTTGAGGCGGCAGCGGCAGCGGGCCCATGCCGGGTATCCCCGATTGCGGATTGCGAAGGTGCATCGTCCCCGGCGCCGGCTCGTCGAGGTTCGCCGGCACATCGCTCAGGCTCCCCGGCGGCATCGCGGGTGGACCACTCGACATCGGCATGCCCGGAGGTCCACTGCCGCCGTGATTGCGAGGGTTGCGCTTATGCACGGTGCTTGGAAGCTCGCCGAGCGGAGGTGCAGCGCCTCGTGGCTTGGGCTGCGTCAGACCGGGAAGCGATGGGGGCATCGTCGA
>JAJAZN010000124.1 GCA_026785685.1 Thermoleophilia bacterium | reverse complement strand
GTAATGCTCGCGATTGGAGAGCGGAGAAGGCGAGCCCAGGCTGCGGTGTTCGGGACACCCGCGTTGCTCGCCGCCTCGCTTCCCGCGCGGAGGCGGATACGGCGGCTGCTGCCCTTTGTCCTCGCCCTTGTCGCGCTCGCAACGCTGATCGTGGGCGTCGCTCGACCCCGCGCCACGCTTTCCGTCCCGGATCGCTCCGCCACGGTTGTGCTCGCGCTCGACACGTCGCGCTCGATGTCGGCAACCGACGTCAAGCCGTCGCGCCTCTCCGCCGCCTTGAGCTCGGCGCGTGCATTTCTCGACGTCGCCCCGAAGGACTTCGCCGTCGGGATCGTCACGTTCTCGACGTCAGCGGCCGTTGCGCTTGCCCCGACCACCGATCGCGACGCTGCGCGCGTTGCGCTCGACCAGATCCGGCTCGGATCGGGAACAGCGCTCGGCGATGCCGTCGATCGCTCGGTCGAGGAGGCGCGATCTGGGCTGAATCCTCTTCAGCCCGTTCCCGCGGACGCTCCACCGGCGACGGTCGTGTTGCTCTCCGATGGGGAGCAGACATCAGGCACGAGAACGCCGAAGGCTGCAGCCGAGCAGGCGAAGAAGCTCGGAGTGCCCGTCAACACGGTCGCACTCGGGACGAGTGAAGCCGTTGTCGAGGTACCGTTGAGAAACGGCCTCAAGGAACGTGTCACCGTTGCACCCGACGCGAAGACGCTGGAGGAGATCGCCCGCATCACGGGTGGCAGATTCACGGCGGCGCCCACGGCCGAGCGCCTCGAGGAGATCTATCGCGACCTCGGCGGCCGTCTCGGGAAGAAGCGCGAGGAGCGCGAAGTCACCGCGGCCTTCGCCGGCGCGGGGGCTGTGCTGCTCCTGATCGCGTCGGGGCTCTCCGTTGCGTGGACGAGGAGACCGCTGTGAGAGCCCGACGTGTGATCGCCGCGCTCGCAGTTGCACTGTTCGCCGCTAGTGCAGGCATGGGCCTCGAGGCCGCCGGCGCGGCCGACGAATGCAAGGGCCTCCGCGTATGTCTTCCAGTTGCAGGCCCATGGGTCGTCGTCCCTGCCGGCGGTGTCGAGTACGAGCTCGCCTGCCCTCTTCCCGGGTACGTCGTCGCGGGAACCGATGCGCGCGTCGCGACGCGCGATGTTGACGTGATCTTCCGCGCGGAGACCGGAAGTCCGGTCGGCCCGGGCGTGTCGACCCGCCGCAGCGTCGTCTTTCAGGCTGCCCGCACTGTCCCAGCCGCCGGCCCGTCGAGCTTCCGGCCCTTCATCGGCTGTATCCCGACACGGGGCGGCGGGGGGCGGGCCCTGACGTCGATGGCTGCAAGACCTTCCGGGCTGAAGCCGGGTCAGCCGGTGCGCAGCATCGTCGTCCAGCGCCGCGTTCGGAGCCGGGCTTTCGCCGTGCGCGCAGCGTGTCCGTCCGGGTCGAGACTCATCGGCTCGACACACGCTGTCGCCTTTACGCAGAAGCTTGCACCTTCCGAGGCGATGCTCGGTGCGGTAGCCGTCCGTCGTGTCGTTTCCGATCGAGCGGTGGTTGCACGAGTGACGGCGACAGCGGCGGCCGGCTCTCGAGCCGAGGTTCAGGTCCGGGCGTTGTGTGTGAGGGCGCCATGAGCTTCGGTTCGCCGCTCCTGCTCGCGACGCTCGTCGTGCCCCTCGGTGGGCTCCTCGCCTATTTCTGGATCGCGCGGAAGCCTCCACACGGATCGATTTCGTTTCCGAATCTCGCCGTCCTCGCCTCGGTGCGGGGAAGGTCGAGCTGGAAGCGCCATCTCGTGGCAGCGCTCGTTCTCAGCACACTCCTGCTTCTCTGTGTGGGTGTGGCGCGCCCGAAGGTATTGCGCGCGGCTCCAGTGGATCGCTCGACCGTGGTGCTCGTCGTCGACGTCTCCGTCTCGATGAACGCGGTCGACGTGGCTCCTAGCCGACTCGAGGCGGCCCGGAAAGCGATCCGTTCGTTCGTCGACGGAGTCCCGTCGCAGGTCAAGGTCGGTCTCATCGCGTTTTCGGACGACCCGGTTGTTCTCGTCTCTCCTACGAACGACAAGGAGGCGTTGAGGAGCGCGATCGCATCGCTCGCTCCCGGATACGGGACGGCGATCGGCGACGCAGTCGCACGCGGTGTCGAAGTGGTGCAGCTCGCGACAGGCGAGGAGGGTGCAACCAAGGGAGCGGCGACCAAGGCGGGGGCTGTCGTCCTCCTCTCGGATGGCTCGCAGACCAGAGGAATCCTCGACCCCCTGCAAGGGGCGGACATTGCGCGACAGGCCGGAATTCCGGTGTACACGATCGCACTCGGAACCCCCGAGGGGACCGTGACGATCAACCGTGGCGGCATCGACCTCGTCGTTCTCGTTCCTCCCGATCGACTGACACTGGCACGGATCGCGGAGGCAACGGGCGGCTCAACGTTCGAAGCCACGGACGCCGATCGACTGGGTGAGGTCTACAAGCAGCTCGGTCGCGTTGTTTCGACAGAGGAGAAGCCACGCGAGGTCACCGCAGCATTCGTCGTCGTTGCGGCGACGCTGCTCGCCGTCGGGATCGGGCTCGCCGGCCTGTGGGCACCGCGCCTCCCATGAGGAAATGATGCACGCATTGTCCTGACGGGGCCACCGCGCCGCCCTTCACCCCGACCGCGCCGCACAGTAGGCTCCCCGATTCAGTGGCGACATTGCTCTCGGTCGAGGGAATTACCCTGCGCTTCGGCGGCATCGTTGCCCTCGACGGCGTCTCGTTCGACGTCGAGGCTGGGCACATCTCGGGTCTGATCGGGCCGAACGGTGCCGGAAAGACGACCGCGTTCAATGTCATCACGCGCCTCTACACCCCCGACGACGGCCACCTCGAGCTGGAAGGGCGCTCGCTGCTCGACGTGCCGCCCCATCAGGTCGTCGAGAACGGCATTGCCCGCACGTTCCAGAACATCAACATGTTCACATCGATGTCGGTGCTCGAGAACGTCCTCGTCGGCGCCCACAGCCAGGGGCGCAGGACCGGAGAGAAGGAGGCCCGTGCCACGCTCGACTACGTCGGACTCGGCAGCCGCGCCGACGAGCTCGCCGCTTCGCTGCCATATGGCATCCAGAAGCGCGTCGAGATCGCCCGCGCGCTCGCGGCACGACCCCGTCTGATCCTGCTCGACGAGCCCGCAGGCGGGCTGAATCACGAGGAGGTGGAGGAGCTCGGCGACTTCATTCTCCGCCTTCGAGACGACCATGAGCTCACCGTGTTGCTCGTCGAGCACCACATGGGCCTCGTG
>JAJAZN010000123.1 GCA_026785685.1 Thermoleophilia bacterium | reverse complement strand
TCCGCCGGGGGGCCCCTTTTGCGGGGCTTCGGCGGGGGCCGGGGGGGGGGGGGGGCAAGTCCCGGGGGGGGGGGGGGGGGGTGGTTGGTAAGTGCTTTCCCCCCCCCCCCCCGCCTGATCCTGTTTCGCGCTTCGCGCGACCCCGAAGGGCCCGCCCGCGGGTCAAGGCAAAGGCATGACGGTAGAGTGCAGTTTATGACTGACAGGCGAAAACATCCTCTGGAGCGCGACGAGCAGTGAGACTCGCCCTCGCTCAGCTCAATGCCGTCGTCGGCGACCTCGACGGGAACCGCAAGCTCATCGTCGACGCGATCCGTGAGGCCCACGCGGTCGGGGCCGACCTCGTTGTCTTCCCCGAGCTCGCTGTCACGGGCTATCCACCAGAGGACCTGCTGTTGCGGCCCGGCTTCATCAAGGCCGCACGCTCGTCTCTCGACGAGATCGCCGCCGCGACCGAGGGGGTCACCGCACTCGTGGGCTGCCCGCTCTTCGAACGCGATCTTGCGAACGCCTGCGCCGTCATCTCCGGAGGGGAGATCCGTGGGATCTACCGCAAGCAGTTCCTCCCCAACTACGGCGTCTTCGACGAGCACCGCTACTTCGCGGCCGGCCGCGACCTCGTTCTGCTCCGCTGCGGCGACGTGCTCCTCGGCCCCACGATCTGCGAGGACATCTGGCAGCCTGGTCCGCCGGCCACCGATCTCGCGCTCGCCGGTGCACAGCTGATCGTCAATCTCTCGGCGTCCCCTTTCCACGTCGGCAAGGCCGAGGATCGCGAGGAGATGCTCGTGACCCGGGCGCGCGACAACGCCTCATACCTCGCCTTCTGCAACCTCGTGGGCGGGCAGGACGAGCTCGTCTTCGACGGTCACTCCGTCGTGCTCGACGACGAAGGGGAGGTGATCGCGCGCGCACCCGGCTTCGAGGAGTGTCTGCTCGTCGTCGATCTCGACCCGACCGAGGCGATCGGTCGCCGCCTGCGTGATGTGCGGCGACGCGAGCTCGAGCGAAGCCGCGAAAGCGTCCCGACGGCAACGGTGATCGACATCCCGGCTTCTGCCGAGACGAAGGAAACCGTTGATCCCCTCCTCACGCCCTTCGCATCGGAGCTCGAGCAGATGCGCCTTGCACTCGGCCTCGGCGTTCGCGACTACGTGGAGAAGAGCGGCTTCCGCGAGGTCGTGATTGCGATCTCCGGCGGCATCGACTCCGCCCTGACCGCGGCGATCTGCGTCGACGCACTCGGTTCCGACCGCGTTCACACCGTGTCGATGCCGTCGCGCTACTCGTCGGAGGGGACCCGCGACGACGCCCGTGAAGTAAGCCTCAACCTCGGCGCCGAATTCCGCGAGATCCCGATCGAGGACGTCGTCGGCGCCTTCACCGAAGCGCTCGCCGCCTCGTTCGCCGGACGCGACCCCGACCTGACCGAGGAGAATCTCCAGGCCCGGATCCGCGGCACGATGCTGATGGCGCTCTCGAACAAGTTCGGCTGGCTCGTCATCTCGACGGGGAACAAGTCGGAGATGGCGGTCGGCTACGCGACGCTGTACGGCGACATGGTCGGTGGCTTCGCCCTCCTCAAGGACGTCTTCAAGACCGACGTCTTCCGCCTCTCGCGGCATCTCAACGAGGTCGCCGGCCGTGAGCTGATCCCGGTGACCACGATCGAGCGACCGCCGAGTGCCGAGCTGCGATCCGAGCAGCGCGACGACCAGTCGTTGCCGCCGTACGAGCTGCTCGATCCGGTGCTCGAGGCATACGTCGAGCTCGACCGTTCGCGCGAGGAGCTGCTCGCCGCGTTCGACGCCACTACGGTCGAGCGCGTGCTCGCGCTCGTCGACCGGTCGGAGTACAAGCGCCGCCAGGCGCCGCCCGGCGTGAAGCTGCGTCCTCGCGCGTTTGGCCGCGATTGGCGCTTGCCGATCGCCAAGCGCTGGCAGGGGTAGCAAGGACGGACATGTCCGTACGAGGCACTACTTCGATCCTACCGATGGTACGAGGAGGCGTTCTCGGACTGGGATCAATCGGGCGCTGCCGTCGAGTGGGAGATCACCGCGGCCGACGGCGTGAGGCCCGATGCGTCGGGGTGAGATCAGGCTCGTCGATCTCGAACCTGTGCGAGGCTCGGAAGCCGGCAAGCGGCGACCGGCCGTGATCGTGTCGAACGATGGGGCAAACGCGGCTGCAGCGCGTCTCGGCCGGGGGGTTGTCACGGTGGTACCCGTGACGTCGGCCACGACGCGCGTGTACCCCTTCCAGGTGTTGCTCCGATCGTCCGACACCGGGCTTCGCAGCGACTCGAAGGCACAGGCCGAGCAGGTTCAAGCCGTCGCAATAGAACGTCTTGGGGCGAGGGTCGGCGTGATCCCGCCCGCAGTCATGGCCGATCTGGACGAGGCACTTCGCCTCCATCTCGCGCTGTAGGTCAGACCCCTGCGTCGATCGCGAGGAGCGGCGGCCCATTGTCCACGAGGTCGCGCACGAGCTCGGCGAGACGACGGGGAGCGAATGTCCCTTCTGCCGTCCCGAGCTCGGCGAGTGCCCACCAGCGGAGCTCGAAAACGTACTCGGCGTTGAGTTGCTCCCACGTGTGGCGGGGCGCAGGGATGAACCCCGGAGTGCGGACGAGGTGGTACTGCTCGTGCTGCCCATCCCATTGACCGCCGATGAACGGGACGATGTGCAGCCGCGTCCAGACCACGGGGCCGACGTCGACGACGGTGAGCCCGGTCTCCTCGGCCAGCTCGCGTCGGATCGCATCCTCGGCGCTCTCACCCGCCTCGATCCCTCCGCCCGGCGTCGCCCAGAGCGTTCTCCCGCCCGGGAACTCGAATCGAACGAGCAGGATGCGATCGTCCGGGTCGAGTACGATCGCACGGGCAGCGGGGCGAATCCGGAGCTCGCTCACGCCTCCGACCCGACGAGCTCGTGGAGGGCCGTGAACCACCGCAGCCGCTCCGCCCAGGGAACGGCGGCATTCGCGGGAGACGTTGAAGGAAGGACGAAGAGCGCGGTCTCGTCCAGTCGACGGGCCTGGAGCCCATGTTCGGGCCGCTCGCGGAACGGGCCGCGGTACGCCTCCTTGCCGACGAAGGCGATAACGCCAGGCCTCAGCTCGCAGGCGAGCGCCTCCAGTCGCGCGACGCTTCCCGCGAAATCGCCAGGCCGGAGATCGCCCGAGCCGGGAGTCGTCCGGTAAGCCGCGTTCGTAATCCCGATCCGGCTCGACAACAGGTCGAACTGCTCGGACGGCTCGAAGAGCCGAGGCGTGAAGCCTGCCGCATGCAGCAGGCGCCAGAAGTCGTTGCGAGGGTTCGCGAAGTGCGCGGCGGCAGCATCCGAGAACCGGCCGGGGTTGATCCCGCAGAAGACGACCCGCAACCCGGGCACAAGGACGTCGGGAACCGCGGAGGGTGTCTGCCCGGAGTCGGCTATGCGGCTTCGGGCTCGCGCGCCTCGAGGCGCGCCTCGAACGCGAGGCGAATGCGCTCGGTGAGGACCGCAGTCGACTCCACGATCACGGGGTCGCCGGGGCGGACGACCTTGACGGTGTCCTCGCTGCCCCTCTGGCCATAGCACCGGAGGTAGCACTCGTCCTCACTCAGCGGCCTCAACCGTTGCACGGACCGAAAGGTATGCGACGGTCCGGACGGTATACGCTGCCGAGATGACTGCACGGGCCCGCATCCTCACGTTTGACGTCTCCCTCGACGATGAATGGGCAGCCCATAGCGCGCTTGGTGGCAGCACGATCGCCAACGAGGAAGAGCCCTGGACGCCCGAGCACCTCGTCCTCGCGGCACTCTCTCGCTGCATCCTCACGAGCTTTCGCTTCCACGCCCGCAGAGCCGGCCACGAACCACTGGCACGCGCCGCCACACACGGCGTCGTAACGCGACGCGAGGAGGACGGGCGCTTCGCGTTCGTCGAGATTCGAGTAGACCTGGATGTCAGGCTCCCGGCGCAGCCCGGGTCGGAGGAAGCGCGCGAGCTGATCACGAAGGGCGAGCGCGACTGCTTCATCGGCGCCTCGTTGGTCGCAAAGCCCGACTACCACTGGACTGTCAACGGAGAGGACTTCTCTTGAGTGCAACCCTGCTCGATATCACGGCCGTTCGTTCCCGCTTCACCGCTCTGCAGCGTCGACTCGCATTCTTCGACGGGCCGGGAGGGACGCAGGTTCCCGACGAGGTGATCGACGCGATCGCTCACTATCTGCGCTCGGACAACGCCAACGTCGGCGCCCCCTACGAGACATCGAGGCGCACGACAGCACTCGTCGACCTCGCGCACACACGGGCTGGCGAGTTCCTCGGCTGCTCCGGCGACGAGATCGCCTTCGGCCAGAGCATGACGTCGCTCAACTTCCTGTTCACGCGGGCGCTCGCTCGCGAGCTGAAGGCCGGGGACGAGGTGCTCGTGACGAAGCTCGACCACGACGGCAACGTGGCGCCGTGGCTCGCGCTGCGGGACGATCTCGGGATCGTCGTTCGCAACGTCGAGCTCAACGACGACCTCTCTCTCGACTACGACGACCTCGCAACGAAGTTGAGCGATCGCACGCGCGTCGTCGCGTTCCCCGTCGCGGCCAACTCCGTCGGGACGGCGCCCGACGTGCGGCGCATCGTCGAGCTCGCACACAGCGTCGGTGCCCTCGCCTGGGCGGACGCCGTCCACTTCGGGCCCCACGGGCAGATCGACGTGGCTGCCTGGGACGTAGACGTCCTCCTCTGCTCGCCCTACAAGTTTTACGGGCCTCATATGGGGATGGCGTACGGCAAGGAGAGCGTGATCGGTTCGTGGCGCCCCTACAAAGTGCGTCCGGCCGCCGACGATCCGGTCGGGCACCGCTACGAGCTCGGCACCTGCCAGCACGAGCTGCTCGCCGGACTCGTCGCCGCCTTCGACTACATCGACTCGCTCGGCTGGGACACGATGATCCCGCACGAGCGCTCGCTCGGCCAGCGCTTCCTCGACGGAATGCCCGAGGGGCTCGACCTCTACGGCCTGCCCACGATGGAGGGTCGCGTACCGACGTTCTGCTTCAACGTGCCCGGCCACACGTCGAAGGAGGTCGCCACGCACCTCGCGGACAGGCACGAGGTTGCGGTCTGGTGGGGCAACTACTACGCGATCGAGACGATGCGTGCGCTCGGGCTCGACGAGTGGATGGGGGCCGTCCGTGCGGGCTTCGTCCACTACAACACCGAGGAAGAGGTCGACCGTCTTCTCGCAGGCCTGACGGAGCTCCTGTGAAGCTCCTCGTCCTCGGCGGCACGCAGTTCGTCGGGCGCGCTCTCGTCGAGGCTGCGCTCGCCGCCAGTAATGAGGTGACGCTGTTCCACCGGGGGAAGACGAATCCCGAGCTGTTCCCCGACGCGGAGCACATCCTCGGTGACCGCGACGGTGATCTCGGCCCGCGCGCGGGGAGGAGCTGGGACGCCTGCATCGACGTCTCCGGCTATCTCCCGCGGCTCGTCCGCGACTCGGCCGAGGCACTACGCGACAGCGTCGGGCGCTACGTCTACGTCTCGACGATCTCGGTCTACGCCGATTTCGCCGCACCACGCGACGAGACCGGCCCGCTGGCAACGATCGCCGATGAGACGACGGAGGACATCTTCAAGGATGGAGCCTACGGAGCGTTGAAGGCCCTGTGCGAGCGTGCCGTGACCGATGTCTACGGCGAGCGGGCCGCCATCGTGCGGCCAGGATTCATCATCGGCCCCTATGACCACACCGGACGCTTCCCGTGGTGGGCTCACCGGGCGGCCCGTGGCGGCGAGATGATTGTGCCGGGTTCGCTCGCGCGCGCGTTCCAGGCAATCGACACCCGCGACCTCGCCGACTTCCTGCTCATCCGCGCCCGCTCACCTCTCACCGGGGTCTTCAACGCAACGGGGCCAGTGCCACCCGTGACGATGCTCGACCTCGTCGAGGCCGCTGCGAGCGCGAGCGACACCGACCTCAACGTCGAGGTGATCGACGACGCGTTCCTCACGGCCCAGGGGATCGAGGGTGAGCTCCCGCTCTGGGCAGATGACCCGGACTGGGTCGCCTGGGCCCGGGTCGACGTCTCGAAGGCGATCGGCGCCGGGTTGACGTTCCGGTCGATCGAGGACACGGTCGCGGCGACGCTGGCGCACACCGATGTCGTGGCCGGGATTGGCATGGAGCGTGAACGCGAGGCCGAGATCCTGGCGGCCTGGCACTCTCGCTGATCGACGCGATCCGGGTCAGGCTAGCAGGGTCTGCTCGAGCAGGAATGCATTCAGACCGACGATGACGATCGTCACGACGACTGCGGCGACGGTCGTCGAGCGACGGTTGACGAGGCTGCCCATCAGCGCCCGGTTGCGACAGAAGAGCAGCAACGGAATCAGAGCGAACGGGATTCCGAATGACAGGACAACCTGGCTCAGAACGAGGGCCTTCGACGGATTGACCCCGATTGCGATGATCACGAGCGCCGGCACCATCGTGATCGTCCGTCTGAGCGTGAGCGGGATCTGCCGGCGGATGAAGCCCTGCATCACAACCTGCCCCGCCATCGTGCCGACGCTCGACGAGGAAAGACCAGAAGCGAGCAAGGCGACGCCAAACATGATTGCGGCACTCGTGCCAACGTAGACGCCGAGACCGTCGTAGACGGCGTTGAGGTCGTTGCCGACCTCGTAGAGACCGCGCGAGTGGAAGACCGCCGCAGCGGTGATAAACATGCTCATGTTGATCAGGCCGGCGATCGAGAGCGCGATCACAACGTCGACGAGCTCGAAGCGGAAGATCTTTCGCCGCGCCTCCTCAGTTGCGCCGACGACGCGCCGCTGGGTGAGAGCCGAGTGCTGGTAGATGACGTGCGGCATGCAGGTCGCGCCGAGGATCCCGACGGCAAGGAGGACGCTCTCTGTGCCGTCGAAGCCCGGAACGAAGAGGCCGCGCGCGATCCCCGAGGCTGACGGCTCCGCGACGAAGACCTGAAAGCCGAAGGCGATCACGATCACGCCGACGAACGCGGCGATCACGACCTCGAGCTTGCGGAAGCCGCGGCTCTGGAGGGCCAGGATGAGGAACGAAGCAACCCCGGTGAGGAGCGCGGCCGGAAACAGCGGCAGTCCGGTGATCAGGTTGATGCCGATCGCAGCGCCGACGAACTCGGCGACGTCGGTCGCCATCGCGATCAGCTCTGCCTGCACCCAGAGCAGGAACGTCACGGGCCGTGAGAACCGTTCGCGGCACACCTCGGGGAGATTCAGCCCGGTCGCGATCCCGAGCTTGGCGCTCATCGACTGGATCAGCATCGCCATCAGGTTTGCGACGAGGACGACCCAGAGAAGCAGATATCCGAACTGCGCTCCGCCCGCCATGTTGGTCGCGAAGTTGCCGGGATCGACGTACGCGACGGCGGCGATGAAGGCGGGGCCGAGGAACGGCGTGAAGCGACCGAGACCGCGTCGCTCGCCGCTCAGCGAACGCTCCGCCGCACGGAGTACTGCGGCCTCACCCGGGAGCGTATCCTCGGCGCCGACGACGAGCGAACCGGGAGCGGCGGGACGAATGACGCGGCTCGACCGTTTCGCGGGCGGGATCTGATCGGCAGTCACAAGACCATCGTATCCGGAAGTTTAGAGGAGTCTAAAATAGGGCTTCAACAGGCGGCAGGCGAGATCCCGAGGAACCGGAGCGCCCCGCGGCAGATACCGGTCGCTGCCCTTGACCGATACGCCTCGGTCGCAAGCGCCCGATCCTCGATCGGGTTCGTCATGAACCCGACCTCGACGAGAATCGCCGGTACATCGGCCCAGTTGAAGCCCGTCATGTCAGATCGCTCCTGGAGGCCCCGGTCGGGGAACCGGAGCGACCGAATGAGCTCTCGCTGCACTGTTCGCGCCGCGCTGCGGCTGCGGCTGTAGATGTCGTCGGTCCATCCCGGCCGGGGCGCGGGATAGAGCGTGTGCGAGCCGCGGGTGCTAGGTGAGGCAGCCCCGTCGGCGTGGATTCGCAGGAAGAGTGCGGCGTCGGCGCGGTTCGCAATCCTGGTGCGCGCGACGTTGCCGATGCTCGTGCCGGTCGTGCGAGAGCGCGTCATCACGACACGAACACCTGCCCGCTCGAGCAGCGTCCGTACCCGCAGCGAGATGGCCAGGTTGAGCTCGGCCTCAGGCGTGCCGGAGACGACGCCGCGCGTGCCGCCTCCGTCCTTGATCTTCCTGGTAGCCGAGCCAGGGCCGATCGGCTCGGTCTGGAGGTTCGCCCGCAGATCGTGGCCAGGGTCGATGACAACAACTGGTGGAGATCCAGCGGTGGCCGACGACGCGACGGCCAGGAGGGTGAGCCCTCCTAGCAGCGAGAGGGTGGCCCGCATGATCAACGGGGAGGCCCGGCGATGCGCCGCACGAGCGCAAGCGTGATGTAGGCACCTGGAACGAACAGGATCGCAGCAGCAGCCATCAGGATCTTCGCCTCAGTGCCGTTGAGGCTGACCGCGATCGCCGCCAGCATGCACGCTGCGCCAAGGCCGCAGAGAGTGGGGCCGAGATAATCGCGACGTCTCACGAGCCTATAGTGCCTCAGAGTTCGAATCAGGCCTGCAGGCGCGCGTTAGCTGCCCGTCAGGTCGGCGCAGCTCGCCGCGTCGTTGAAGGCGGTCTCTAGCTCGCCCTTGGCGTCGAGCCCCTGCAGCGTCGTGACGGTCGAAGTGACATTCGTCCCCATCGTGCCGAGCGCGGTGAGGACTGCGGGTGTCGCGGCGATGTAGCCCGCGATCCCGGAGGCGCTGTCGAGCTCGTTCTCGATCGTCGTCACCTCGGCCTTGAGATCGGTCGAGAGCTTGTCGACCAAGTCTTTCGCCTCCTGACCTGCCTCGGTGTCGGGCTTGCCGAGTCCGTCGAGGCCCGAGATCAGCGTGTCCGTGGCACCCTTTGCGTCGTCGACGGCGGTCGTGAGAGAGTCCTTTGAGATGTCGCCGCTCTTGATCGGATCGAGGATCGAGGTAATCGATGTCGTCCAGGTGTTGATCGCCGAGCAGAGGCTGTCGGCCCATTCCGCCGCGGGTGCGGTGTCGCTGCTGCTGCTGCTGTCGCTCGAGCTGCCACAACCGGCAGCGAGGAGGGCGGCGCCGGCGACGGTCGCGGCAAGGAGGGCGGTGCGCTTGGAGAGAAGGAAGGTAGGCATGCGAGAAGGGTACGCCATCGGCCTTCGCGTGTGCGTCACCCGTTCCGGCGCGCGGCTGAAGCCACGTGCCACGCGCCAGCGCGCCCGGCGTCGGGCTTCAGCCTGACGCCAGAACGGGTACGGAAGGCGCTGCTACAGACCGAACTCGGCGCTGATGCGACCGACATCGACTGCGGTCTTCAGCGCCGCGTAATCCTTCTCGTTCTGATCCGCGTACGCCTCGGCGAAGCGGGCCATCGCGCGGTCGAACGTGTCGCCGTCGCCGAGATACCCGGCGATCGCGACTCCGTCGCCGGCCCGTGCGCACGCGCCAGCTCCGTCCCGCAGATCCGAGCGTAGATCACGAGGCCACGCGGCTCCATGAGCTCGACGGCCGCCGACATCTTCGAGCCCCACAGCTGTCGAATGTAGTAGTCGCACTTGACCGCGTCGATGCCCTCGTCTTGATCCAGCCGAGCATGATGTCGCTCGCAGCCTGCGTCAGGCGCTGGCCTTCGACCACGCGCTGGCCGGAGTTCGCGAACTCGCTGCGCCCGAGGAACGGCTCGAGCACCGACTGCTGCACCTCCTTGAACTGGAGGAACAGCGGATCGTCATCGTCACGTCCCAGCAACAGACAGATCCAGGCGGCGTGCCGACACTGCCGACACCGACCACCTTCCGTGCCGCATGGACGTACCGGTAGCGCTCGAGGAGCTTCCTCCGGTCGCCGGCGAGCGTGAGCCGGTAGGAGCGGATCACCGTGCGCAAGAACTCGTCCAGGCGATCGGCCTGATCGCCAGCGACGTCCTCGATCGGGACGATGAGGGGAGGGTCTCCCGTGATCCGCGGCTCGCCGTCGACCACTGTCGTGAGCTTGCCGAACGCCTTCATGCTGTCCTTCGTCCGGCCCTTGGCGACGGTCGCCTCCACCCGCTGCATGATCTTCTTCATCCCCTGGGCAGCGGCCTGGCGCCGGATCTCGACCATCAGCTCGTCGCCGTCGATTCGCGAGTACCAGAGAGGGAGATTTCCCATCGCCGAGAACACCCGGATGCTCTCCCGGTACGAGCGGCCGACCTCGAGGTTGATTGCGGCACGCTGCTTCTCGTCGAAGCCGCGGTCGCGCCCGGCAACGGCGAAGCTCGCGACGAGTCGCTTGACGTCCCACTCGAACGGGCCGGGGAGCGTCTCGTCGTGTCGCCGTCGAGGCGGCGCCCCTCGCATGTCAGTCGTCGAACCGTCCCGATGAGGACGGCACAAATGTCAATGTCCGGCGCCCATAGTGAGTCTATTCGATGACCGAGCGTGTTCCTGATGTCGCCGGATGGGCAGCCCAGGAGCATGGCCGGCTGGATCGGGTTTGCCGGGATTCTGGTGCTGGCCATCGGCATGATCGACTTCTCAGGGTCCGATCGGTCTATGTAGGGAGACGATCGAGCCGCTCAAGGCATCTGAGCAGGCGGCGTACGCGAAGTGGCTCGACCAGCAGTCGGAGCGTCAGGTCGGCCGCCTAGGCCGCACCCATGGAGCCGAAGGCGTGATTCCCGACCCGCTCTGGATCGTGCTGTTCCTCCTTGCCGGAATCATCTTCGTCTTCATGTTGCTCTTCGCCGACAGCGCCGAGCGCTCGTTCGTCCAGGCGACGATGATGGGCGGAGTCGCGGTCACGATCTCCTCCATGCTCCTGCTGCTCTGGTTCCTCGACAACCCGTGTCACTCGAGCTCCGGCGGCCTTCGCCCCGTGGCGATGGAACGGACGCTCGAGCAGCTCGACCTGGCAGCGAAGGCCGTGAAACTCGATCTCGAGCCGCCGTGCGATACGAACGGGAGGGGCCGCTGACTATCGCTCGACGCTGAGCGAGCCACCACAACCGTTCTCAGGGAGCGTTTAGACGAGCATCTGCCCAACCGCCACCCGCACGTCGGTGACGACTCGGTGCGCAATCTGAAGAGCATCGTCGACCTCTTGCTCATCCGGCTCGAAGACTTCACCCGGATATCGGAACCGCCAGGCGTACTCGGTGAGAGGTGCTGCTGCCCGAAGCAAAGGCTCGAGCGGCGGCTCGTGCTGCAGACATGCGAGCGCCAGTTCGCCGATGTCATGCGTTCTCCGGAAAAGATGATCGTTGTGTGTGAGGAGCGCCTTCAGAGCCTTCTCCACCGCCTGCTGGCAGTGGAATGCCGCGTCGGCGAGGAGAGGTGGGCTCGCGCCCAGATCTAATTACGCTGCCCGCAGGTCAAGCTGCGCCCGAGCGAGCCAGGCGGCCACGTCCGCCGCGCGAGCGTCACCCGTCATACAGCGAAACGCCTTCCCTCAGAACGGAAGCAGGCAGTGACGTCGGCACAGTGGCCCCTTCGTCGAACGTGCCGCGACGCCAGATGAGCACGTCGACCGCGACGCCGATGCCCCACAGCACCTCGTACGCTCGCCGAGCCCGAAGCCTGTCCTTCGAGGCATCGTCTGGAACGACGAGGAGAACGTCGTAATCGCTGTCCGGCCCACCTTCGCCCCGCGCAGCCGAGCCGAAGAGATAGATCGACTCGGGGTGATACACCGCCACGAGTCGGCGGACGATCTCGGCCAGAACCGGATCGGCAGCAGTCGGAGAAGGCAGGATCGCCTCGCGGGGCACGACGTAGTTTCGGCTGACCTTCGTCGCCTGCAAGCGTCCGGTGCGAATGCGCTTCAGCACGGCCTGTCTCGTGACCCCGAGCAGCTCGGCAGCCTGTGCGACGCTCACGAACTGGTTCGCGGCCATCACCCCTCAGGTTACCATGTGACAACCAGTGGTCTTTGGTTAGCCGACGATCTCGACGACCCTGAACGTCTCGCAGACGACGATCGTGTCGTCGTCGATCACGACCGGCGGCTCTCCGAGGGCAGCCACCATCTCCTCCGAGGTGAAGCGAACGGGAGCCCGACTCTTCGAGCGGCCCGCGATCCCGAAGATACTCCTCGTGGAGGCCCGTTGTCGTCGCCTTCTCGCCATTGAGGATCGCTGCGACGAGCTGGTGGCGCAGGTTGGGTCATGCTCGTTCCCTGGAACGTGGATCCGAGGTGCCGGGGGGGGGACCCAAGCGCGGGCCCCCCCCCGGGTGGCCGGGTGATAAAGGCGGCGGGCCCGCCGCCCCCCCCCCAGAAGTTGCGAGGGGGGAAACAAAAGGCACCGGGGG
>JAJAZN010000122.1 GCA_026785685.1 Thermoleophilia bacterium | reverse complement strand
GGCGCTCCACGAGGAGGATCCGAGCCTCTCGCGGGACGGGCAGATGAACGAAGGAGCGGTCTCTGCGGCGCTCGGCCTCGCGGGCTGGCCGTCGATCGCGGAGTCGGTGATGATCGAGCGCGCCTGTTCGATTGCCGCATATGTGCAACGACCTCTGCATATAATGCATCTTTCGGCGCGGGAGTCCGTTGCCGCCGTCCGCGCCGCCCAGGCTCGTGGGGTTGCCGTTACGGCGGAGGTCTCGCCGCACCACCTCTGCCTCACCGACGACACCGTGCGCACACTCGACACCAACCGCAAGATGAATCCACCGCTTCGGGCGGAGGACGATCGACAGGCGCTTCTCAAGGGGCTCCGCGATGGAACGATCACCTCCATCGCAACGGATCACGCTCCGCACGCCCGCCACGAAAAGGAGACGCCGTTCGAGGAGGCGCCCTTCGGCGTCACCGGGCTCGAGACGTCGTTCGCGGACCTCAACACGTTCCTCGTCGAGACGGGCGAGCTGAACCTCGGACTCGTGCTCGAGCGCATGTCGACCGGGCCGGCGCAGGTATTCGGTCTTCCCGTGCCGCGAATCGCCGTTGGCGAGCGCGCCAACCTCGTCCTGATCGACCTCGACGCACGGTGGCTCGTGACCGAGGATGGGTTCCGCTCGAAGTCGACGAACTCGTGGCTGATCGGTCAGACATTGAAGGGCGCGGTCGTGAAGACGAGCGCCGACGGCAGGGTGGTACACGCGTCGTGACCGTCGGCTACATCGCGCTCGAGGACGGTACCGTCATCAGCGGCCGATCGGTTGCAGCGCCCGGGGTGGCCTTCGGTGAGGCGGTCTTCACGACTGCGATGACCGGCTACCAGGAGACCGTTACCGACCCGAGCTTTGCGGGCCAGCTCGTCACCTTCACGGCCCCGATGGTCGGCAACTACGGCGTCGACGACGCCCGGCTCGAGTCAGCTCAGCCGTGGGTCAAGGGTGTGCTCATGCGCCGATGCGGTGGAGCTGCGTGGGCCACGTGGCTCGCGTCGCATGGGATCGTCGCTCTCGAGGAGGTGGACACGCGGATGCTCGTGCTTCGCATTCGAGAGGCCGGCGCGATGCGCGCCGCGGTCGTCGGGGACGAGAGTGAGCTCGACGCGGCTGCCGCGATCGAACTGATCCGGCAACAACCGGCAATGGAGGGTCAGGCGCTCGTCTCGTCCGTCTCTTCCGTCGAGCCCACACGTTTCAACGAGGAAGGGCGTGTCCGCGTCGCGGTCGTCGACTACGGCGCCAAGGCCTCGATCATGCGCCGTCTGAAGCGTTCAGGTGCCGCCGTGACGGTGTATCCGCATGCCGCGTCGGCCGACGACCTTGCAGGCTACGACGGCGTGCTGCTCTCGAACGGCCCTGGCGACCCGGGGCCTCTCGTCGACGAGGTCGCCGCGATTGCCGACCTCGTCGGGCGGCCGAGCGTCCTCGGGATCTGTCTCGGCCACCAGTTGCTCGGGCTGGCCACGGGACACTCGACGTACAAGCTCCCGTTCGGCCACCGCGGCGCCAATCATCCGGTGCTCGAGCGTGCGACCGGTCGAGTGCTCGTGACGAGCCAGAACCACGGGTTTGCCGTCGCTGCAACCGACGAGCGCGAGGCGACCTACGTCTCTCTCTACGACGGCACGGTCGAGGGGTTCGACTATCCGGAGCTCAACGCCCGCTCCGTCCAGTTCCATCCCGAGGCCGGCCCCGGGACGCACGACGCTTGGCCGATTCTCGAGCGCTGGGTCGAGGGCCTGCAACCGGCCTGATGCCACGCCGCACCGACATCGAATCGATCTGTCTCATCGGCTCCGGGCCGATCGTGATCGGCCAGGCTTGCGAGTTCGACTACTCGGGCTGCCAGGCACTCAAAGTCCTCCGCGAGGACGGCTTCCGCACGATCGTCGTCAACTCGAACCCGGCGACGATCATGACCGACCCGGGCTTCGCGGATCGCACCTACATCGAGCCGCTGGACGTCGCGGGAGTCACGGACGTCCTGCGCCGGGAGCGCCCGGATGCGCTCCTGCCAACCCTCGGTGGGCAGACCGCGTTGAACCTCGCGATCGAGCTGGCTGAGTCGGGCGTCCTCGACGAGCTCGGCGTCGAGCTGATCGGCGCACGCGTCGACGTGATCCGTAGAGCGGAGGATCGCTCGCTCTTCCGTGATGCCGTCGAGAGCTGCGGCCTCCGCACGCCGCGCTCGCAGATCGTCACCTCGATCGATCAGCTCGGGCCGATTCCGGCACCGGCCGTCGTGCGCCCCGCCTTCACGCTCGGCGGACACGGCGGCGGCTTCGCCGAGACCGAGGGAGAACTGCGCGCGATCGTCGAGCGGGGCCTACGCGAGAGTCCCATCACTCAGGTCCTGGTCGAGGAATCGATTCGCGGCTGGGACGAGTTCGAGCTCGAGGTGATCCGCGATCTGAACGACAACGTCGTGATCGTCTGCTCGATCGAGAATCTGGATCCGATGGGCGTTCATACCGGCGATTCCGTCACGGTGGCGCCGCAGATGACGCTCTCGGATGAGGCATACCAGGAGCTCCGCGACGCCTCCGTCGCAATCATTCGTGCGGTTGGCGTCGAGACCGGCGGCTCCAACATCCAGTTCGCGCGCAACCGCGACACGGGCGAGGTACGCGTGATCGAGATGAACCCGCGCGTCTCCCGCTCCTCCGCGCTCGCGTCGAAGGCGACCGGCTACCCGATCGCGAAGGGCGCGGCAAAGCTCGCCGTCGGTTACACGCTGGACGAGATTCCGAACGATCTGACCAAGACGACGCCGGCGAGCTTCGAGCCAACCCTCGACTACGTCGTCGTGAAGTTCCCGCGGTTTGCGTTCGAGAAGTTCCCGGGTGCCGACACGACACTCGGCACTCAGATGAAATCGGTCGGCGAGGCAATGGGCATCGGCCGGACGTTCACGGAGGCATTCCTCAAGGGGTTCGGCTCGCGCGAGCTCGACCCCGGATCCGCGACTCCGTGGGCCACGTTCGACGATATCCCCGACGGCGTCCATCCCTGGTTCAAGGAGCAGCTCGCTCATGCCCGACGCGAGCTGGCGTCGCTCGACATTCTCCGCGCCAAGCGCGCGGGCTGGGGCGACGACTCGATCGGCGCCGCCTGGGGGACGAGCGGCGACGACGTGCGTCGCGCGCGCTACGCGCGGGGCATCAAGCCGTCCTACCGCCGCGTCGATTCATGCGCCGGTGAGGTCGAGGCCAGCTCTAACTACTACTACTCGACGTGGGGCGAGGAAGACGAGGCGCTTCCACCTGCGACAAAGCCACGCGTCGTGATCATCGGCTCCGGCCCGAACCGGATCGGACAAGGGATCGAGTTCGACTACTGCTGCGTGCACGCGGTGCAGACGTTCCGGGCGCTCGGCTACGAGGCGGTGATGATCAACTGCAACCCCGAGACGGTCTCGACCGATTACGACACGTCGGATCGGCTGTACTTCGAGCCGCTCTCTCCCGAGGAGGTACTCGCGGTCCTCGACCGGGAGCAACCCGAAGGAGTCGTGACACAGTTCGGGGGTCAGACGCCGTTGCGTCTCGCCCGCCACATCGAGGCTGCCGGCTACCAGATCATGGGGACTCCCCTGACGGCGATCGATCTTGCCGAGGATCGTGAGCTCTTTGGTGCCTTGGCCGACGAGCTCGGCATTCGCTGCCCACCGTGGTCGACGGTCGAGGGGGTCGAAGAGGCAATCGCTGCTGCCGCCGAGATCGGCTACCCGGTGCTCGTCCGCCCGTCGTACGTGCTCGGCGGCCGAGCGATGCGCGTCTGTTACGACGATGCCCAACTGCGGAAGGCCATGAGCGCGGTCTCGGGGTCGGTCCTCGTCGATCGTTTCGTCGAGAACGCGGTCGAGATCGACGTCGATGCGCTCTGCGACGGCGAGGAGGTCTTCATCGCCGCCGTCATGCAGCACGTCGAGGAGGCCGGCGTCCACTCCGGTGATTCGTCGTGCGTGCTGCCCGCGCAGTCGCTGACGCTTGCAAACGCGCTCGAGGTGGAGCACATCGTCAAGCGACTCGCGCCCGCGCTCGGCGTCGTAGGTCTCGTGAACATTCAGCTCGCGATCGCTGACTCGACGGTGTACGTGCTCGAAGCGAACCCTCGGGCCTCGCGCACGGTGCCGTTCGCCTCCAAGGCAATCGGCATCAACCTCGTGGAAGCCGCCTGCAAGCTGGCGGCCGGAAAGACGCTGCGCGATCTCGACCTCCCGACACCCCGGCCGATCCAGGTGAGCGTGAAGGCTGCGGTGCTTCCGTTCGCGCGGTTCCCCGGCGCCGACCCGGTGTTGGGGCCTGAGATGCGATCGACCGGCGAAGTGATGGCGAGCGCATCCGATCTGCCGACCGCGTTCGCGAAGGCCGAGCGCGCTGCTGGTCGCCCACTGCCCGCAACGGGAACGGCTTTCCTGTCTGTGAACGACAACGACAAGCCGAGCGTCGTCTCGATTGCAGCCGCCCTCGCAGGACTTGGCTTCGAGATCGTGGCGACCGACGGCACCGCCCGCACACTTCGCGCCGCGGGTCTCGAAGTGGGGGAGGTAGCGAAGGTCGCCGACGCCGCTGCCGACGAGCAGACGGTCGTCGACCTCATCGCGGACGGCCGGTGCGATCTCATCATCAATACGCCCCAGGGCTCGGGCGCTCGCGCGGATGGCTACCGCATTCGGGAGGCCGCGCTCGGTGCGCGCGTCCCGTGCATCACGACGATCTCCGGCGCGGCGGCGGCGGTGCACGCGATCGCGAACGCGCGCGCCGAGACCGCTCTCTCGCTCCAGGAGCGCATCGGGATCGGGGCTTGACCGGATCCGGTCCGGTTGCCGGCGCGACCGCTGAGGTGGTCGAGGTCACCGGCACGGGACCGATCGGGCCGTACACGCTGCTCCGGGTTGCAGCCGGGGGGATCGAGCCGGGGATTCCCGGACAATTCTTCATGCTCCATCCTCCGGGTCACGTCCTGCCGCGCCCGATGTCGCTCTGCCGAGTAGACGGCGGCGAACTCTGCTTTCTGATCGACGCGATCGGCCCGGGAACTCGAACCCTGTGCGCCTTGAAGGCGGGCGAGCGGCTACACGTGCTCGGCCCTCTCGGGAATGGGTTCGACCTCGATGTCCCACACCCGCTGATAGTCGGCGGCGGCATCGGGATCGCGCCCTTTCCCTACGTGGCGCAGGTACTCGGTGGGGGTCCGGCGATTCTCGGCTTTCGCTCCGCCCATCACGCCGAGGCTGCGGCGCTGCTCCCCGGCGCCGAGGTCGCGCTCGATCCCGTCCTCGTGACGTCCCTCCTCCCGGCCGAGCCGATGGATGTGCTTGCGTGCGGCCCGGAGCCGATGCTCGAGGCGGTTCGCGCGCGTGCGCCGCAGGCGCAGCTCGCGTGGGAGGCACCGATGGCATGTGGCTATGGAGCCTGCTACGGGTGCGTCGTCGAGGTCGACGGAAGGCTTCAGCGCCTCTGCGTCGCCGGACCGGTGCTGCGCGCGGCATGAGTGTCTCACTCCTCAACGGAAGCGGCTGCCTCGACGCACTGACCGCGCCAGGCGTTGCCGCGCAGCTGGACGCCTTCGTCACGAAGACCATCACCCCGGAGCCCCGCGAAGGTAATCCGCCGGTCAGGATCGTGGAGACCGAGGCAGGCATGTTGAACTCGATCGGATTGCAGGGGCCGGGAATCGACGCGTTCCTCACGGAAACCCTGCCGCGGCTCGCCGCGCAGCACCTTCGAGTCTGGGTCTCGGTCGGAGGATTTTCGTCGTCGGACTACGCGGGTATCTGTGAGCGTCTCGAGGAAAGGGATGACGTCGACGTCGTGGAGCTCAATCTCTCCTGTCCGAACGTCGATGAGGCACCCGAGTCTGCCGCCGAGATCGTCGCGGCGTGTCGGGAACGGACGAAGGCGCGGCTCTACGCCAAGCTGTCGCCCGCCAACTCCGACATCGCCGAGTCTGCCCGCGCCGTCGTCGCTGCCGGAGCAGATGGTCTCACGCTCGTGAACACGCTCCGCGGCATGGCGCTCGACCCGGCCACGCTGAAGCCCAGGCTGGCGCGGGCCTTCGGGGGATACTCCGGCCCGGCGCTCAAGCCCGTGGCCCTCGCCTGCGTCTTGGCCTGTGCCCGTGCCGTCGATGTTCCCATCGTCGGACTCGGAGGCGTGCAGTCCGGCCAGGATGCGCTCGAGCTCATCGCGGCGGGCGCAAGCGTTGTCTCCCTGGGCACTATTCTGTTTACCGATCCGGCAGCACCCGGTCGGATCCGAGACGAGCTGAAGTGTGAGGCCACGGCGCGCGGGTACGGCGATCCACTCGAAGTTCGTGGGGTTGCCAATGGTTGATCGGACGATTTCCCTGCAAATAGGCGAAAACGGTTCCACTTGACCCTGCCTGCTGGGTTGCTAGACTCGTCCGCTCATGGTTGCGTCGAAGATTCAAGTGCAGGCACCCGCTCGGTCGCTCGACCAGAGGATGGAAGCACTCAAGCGGGCGAACGACATTCGTGTCCGCCGCGCGCAGCTGAAGAAGGATCTCAAGGACGGCACCGTTCAGATCGAAGGCATCCTTCTCGATCCTCCCGAGTATGTCTCGACCGCAAAGGTCTTCGACATGTTGATGGCCGTGCCGAAGTTCGGCCGCGTGAAGGCCGCGCGACTTCTGAACCAGTGCAGGATCAGCCAGTCGAAGACGGTCGGCGGGCTCTCCGAGCGGCAGCGCGCCGAGCTCGTGTCGCTGTTCAACCGATAGCGCGAGCGGTCCGCCGCGTGCGCCACGCTCCCGTCTTCGTGATCACCGGCCCATCGGGAGCCGGCAAGGGAACGCTGATCAAGGCTCTCGTCGAGCGCATACCCGCGCTCGAGGTGGCGATCTCGGCGACGACTCGCCCGCAGCGGCCCGGCGAGACCGATGGTGTCGAGTATCACTTTCTCGACGAGGAACCGTTCGTGGCGCGGATCGCAGAGGGCGCATTCCTCGAGCATGTCGAGTACGTGTCGGGAAAGCGCTACGGAACCTTGCAGAGCGAGATGCAGCGTGTGGCCGACGACGGTCGCGTCTGCGTTCTCGAGCTCGAGCTCGACGGCGCACTCCGCGTGCAGGAGAGCGTTCCGGGAAGCGTCACGCTGTTTATTGCCGCGCCCGTCGAGGAGCTCGAGCGGCGGCTCCGGGATCGGGCAACGGAGTCGACCGGTGAGATCGGGGCCAGGATCGAGCTTGCACGCCACCAGCTGGAGCAGGCGCACAACTTCCGCTACATGGTTCGGAACGACGATGTCGAGCGGGCCACAGGCTCGCTCTGCGCCATCGTCGAGCAGGAGCTCGAGTTCGCAGCTACCATGACCCCTTCATGATCGAACCCCGCATCGATGACCTTCTGGAGCACGTCGACTCGCGCTACGCACTCGTCATCGTTGCCGCGAAGCGCGCCCGCCAGATCAACAGCTATCACCACCAGCTCGGCGAGGGGATGGGCTTCGACAGCGCGCCGCCCCCGTTGATCGAGTCGCGCTCGAAGAACTACCTCACGATGGCGATGGAAGAGATCGCCCAGGCGAAGATTCGCTACACCTCGCCCGCCTAGTTCTCTCTTTCGCCTTCGCGCTCAACACTCGGTCCGTCGTTACGGGCACACTACGGTCGTGGCGCGCATCATTCTCGGGATTACCGGCGGAATCGCGGCGTACAAGGCATGCGAGGTCATTCGCCTGCTCGTGAGTTTGGGCCACGACGTGCTCCCGGTGCCGACGCGTGGGGCGGAGCGCTTCGTGCAAGCCGAGACGTTTGCCGCGCTCGCGCGCAACCCGGTTCCGGCGCTGGACGCGGCGGGCCTCTACCCGCATCTGCAGCGCGCCGACCTCGTCGTCGTGGCTCTACTCACCGCGCACACGATGGCCCGGATCGCCCATGGACTTGCCGATGACGTCCTTACCGAAACGGTGCTCGCACACGACGGGCCGTTGCTGGTCGCGCCCGCAATGAACACTCGCATGTGGGAGCATCCCGCCACACGGGCCAACCTCGCGCTGCTCCACGAGCGGGGCGTGGAGATCGTCGGACCCGCCAGTGGCGAGCTCGCAGAGGGCGAGGTTGGCGTCGGGCGCATGGCGGAACCCGGCGAGATCGTCGGGCGGATCGACGTTCTCCTCGGCCAGTCACGCACGCTCGAGGGACTCGACGTCGTCGTCACGGCAGGAGGTACCCGCGAGCCGATCGACTCCATCCGTTTCATCGGCAACCGCTCGTCCGGTCGGATGGGGCTCGCGCTTGCGGACGAGGCGCACAAGCGCGGGGCTCGCGTCACGCTGCTTGCCGCGAACGTGTCGGCGTCGTTCCCGCCGGGCGTCGAGGTCGTTTCCACGCCGACCGCTGCCGACCTCGAGCGCGAGGCGCTCCGTCGCGCAGGAGCCGATGTCATCCTCATGGCTGCCGCGGTCGGTGACTATCGCGCAGCAGCGCCGGTCGACGGGAAGCGGGCGAAGGACGGCGATGCGTGGCAGGTCGAGCTCACTCCGACGACCGACGTCGTTCGGGCGCTCGGCGAGCGGCGCACGGCCACACAGATCCTCGTTGCCTTCGGAGCCGAGCACGGTGCCGCAGGGCTCGAGCGCAAGCGCGGGATGTTGACAGAGAAGAACGTCGATCTCGTCGTGTACAACGACGTTGGAAGAGACGACATCGGTTTCGACTCGGTCGACAACGAAGTCACGCTCGTGACCGCCGACGGAGAGGCCCATGTGCCACTCGCTCCGAAGCCTGCGATCGCTGCCGCGGTGCTCGACGAGGTGGAGCGGCTTCTGGAGCAACGCCGGTGAGTGAGGCCGCCGTGCTCAGGCCCTCCAGGGCACTGGCCGCGGCGGACGTGGCAGAGCGCATCGTTGCGAGCCTAGCGACGGTCGTCCATGCGCCAGCAGAGACTCTGAGGCTGCCGCTGCTGTGCCTCCTCGCCCAGGGCCACGTGCTCGTCGAGGACGTGCCGGGCGTCGGCAAGACCGTGCTCGCAAAGACACTTGCGCGCACGCTCGACCTCGGATTTTCGCGGCTTCAGTTCACGCCTGACCTGCTGCCCTCTGATGTCACGAGCGTGAACGTCTACGACCAGCAGGCGGCGCGGTTCCGGTTCCGCTCGAGCGCCCATTCCTGACGATTGCCACGCAGAACCCGGTCGAGTACGAGGGGACGTACCCTCTCCCGGAGGCCCAACTCGATCGCTTCGCAGTGCGGATGGCGATCGGCTACCCAGCGACCGCCGAGGAAGCCCGCATGCTGTCGGAGCAGACCGGGGAGGAGCCGCTCGACCGCGTCAGCGCCGTTGCAGGTCGCGCAGAGATCGAAGCTGCGATCCTCGCGGCGCGGGATGTCTTCGTCGAGGAGAGCGTGACGCGCTACGTGGTCTCGCTTCTCCGGCACACCCGCGACAACCCTCACCTCGCCCTTGGTGCAAGTCCGCGATCGGGGATCGCGCTGCTCCGACTCGCGAAGGCACATGCGCTCGTCAGTCGTCGAGAGCACGTCACGCCTGATGACATTCGTGCGATGGCAGAGCCAGTGCTGGGTCACCGTCTGCTTCTCGCACCGGAGGCGCGCTCGGCTGGTCTCGATGCGGCCGACGCCGTGCGCGAAGCACTCGAGGGCGCGCCGCCACCGGTGTGAAGCGCCGAAGCTCCGGAGCCGTCACGCTCGGGGTGATTGCCCTCGCAGCCTCGTGGGCGTTTGGCTCGACTCCCGCCGCGCTGGCTTCGCACCGGCGGTGGCTTCGTGTACGACGAGCGCCCGCCTCTGCCGAAGAACCTGCCGCCGCTTGTCGACTTCGAGCAGCGAACGAAGAGCGGCTACTGCCAGCACTTCGCAGGGACGATGGCACTGATGCTTCGCTACCTCGGCATTCCGGCCCGCGTGGCCGTCGGGTTCTCGAGCGGTACCTGGAAGGACAATGGATGGACGGTCACGGATCACGACGCCTACGCGTGGGTCGAGGTGTGGTTTGCGGGATATGGCTGGCTCCCGTTCGACCCCACGCCGGGACGCGGCACGTTGTCCGCCACGTACACGAATGCCTCGGACTCCGCCGACGCGATCCGGGCGCTCGGGACTGGCCGATTCCTCGGCTCCTCGGCGATCGGCCGCACGCCGACGCGTCGAGGCACGCCGACCCGGCTGCAGGAGCCGGTCGAGAACGGTGTCAACTCGATCGGGATTGCACCGTTCGCCCTCATCCTCGCGGGGCTCCTCGTGCTCGCTGGCGCGAAGGGCGTGCGGCGATTCACGCGTTCGGCCGTGCGCGATCCCCGCGGGCGCGCTTCAGCGGCACGTGCTGAGCTCGCTGCATTCATCTGTGATCAGGGAGCGCCCGTGACGGTCTCGGCTCCGGTCTCGCAGCTCGTCGTCGAGCTCCGGGCGCTCGGTGTTGGGAGCGATGCGTTTGCCAGCGCGTTCTCGCGTGCGCGATACGGGCCGCCGACAGTTGCAGCTGCTGCTGCCAACCAGACCCGGCGCGAGCGGCTCGGCCCTGGCAGGCGACTCCGCGGCTTCTTCGTGGTGCGGTCGCTTCGCAAGGGGTAAGCGAACTGGCACCATTGGATCGTGAGTGAGGCATATGAGCTCTTCCAGCTTGGACGGGCCCGGCTCCGCGACGGGGAGGCGGCGCAGGCCACGGTGCCGCTCGAGAAGGCCCGACGGCTCGAGCCCGACAAGGCATCGATCCGTGAGGCGCTCGGGATCGCGTACTTCCGGATCACGCACTGGCACGCCGCCGAGCTCGAGTTTCGGAAGGTGCTCGAGCTCTCGCCTGTCGACGACTACGCGCACTACGCCCTCGGACGCGCCCTCGCGAAGCAAGGGCGGCAGGAGGAGGCATCCGTGCACCTCAAGCTCGCGCACTGTCTCCGCCCGCGCGATCCGAGCGAGCTGTCCCTCGAGGGCGGCTAGTCAGCGTCCAGATCGGCGAGCAGCGTCGCGTAGCGCCGGAAGCGCCGTGTGGCCTGCTTCGTGAACTCGGCCACGTACTCCGCGGACGCCTCGTCGTCGAGTGAGTGTGCGTACGACTCACGGATGTCGAGCAGCCGGTCTGCGATCGCATCGACGACCAGTTGGTAGTCGCCGTACGCTTCCTCCGCCTCTTCGGCAGGTGCAGCGTTCCACGCCGACTCGGCCTCCACGGCTTCGACCAGGAGCTCGGCGTCGTCGGTCGCGAAGAGGTCGAGCTGACGTTCGACGAGATCGTGAAATCGACCCTGTCGCCCGAACCTCATACAACCTCGCCGTACAGGTCCAGGTGGGCGGCTGCCGCGTTGTCCCAGGTCAGTGCGTCGCGTGCCTGTGCTGCCCCGGCGCGCGCCTCTGCGAGCTCATCGGCGTCGTGCAGCAGTGTCCGAATGGCGTCACGCAACGCCCGCACGTCTCCCGACGGCACGACGCGACCCGCACCGAACGCTCCGACGATCTCGCCGAGCCCTCCGACGTCGTAGACGACGGCGGGCACGCCCGCACCGAGCGCCTGTAGGAGAGCCCCCGATTGGTCGAGCTCTGCCCGGTAGGGAAAGACGGCGATCGTGGCTGCGCCGAGTGCAAGCTCGAGTTCGGGCTGACCCAGATACCCGAGTTGCCATTCCGCGCGCTCGCCGGCAGCGATGCGGAGTGGGGCGAGGTCGATTCGGGGGTCGCCCGCGACGAGCAGGCGTGCTGCGGGGACACCCAGAACGGCCTCGACGGCATCAGGCAGTCCCTTGTACTCGCGAATCACACCAAGTGAGAGAACCGTCCTGCCATCGTCAGTGCGAACGGGGGTGCTGCGAAAGACCGGGTGGGGAATGACGCGAAGCTTCGCCTCCGGTACGCCGAACGCAGCGAGCGTCCGACGCCCGCGTTCGCTGTGAACGACGATCCGGTCGAAGCGGCCAAAAAGCCGCCGCCACGTTCGCGTGTGCTTCGCCGTTCTTCGTGGGAGCAGGTCGTGGGCCGTGAAGACGAGTGGGGCTCGTGTCCGCATGAGCCAGGCGTCGACGTCCGGAGCACGAGTCCATTGCACGTGCGCGACGTCGCACGGCACGAGCCCGAGCCTGGCGAGAGCGATCGGGTGCTCGAGTGCTTTGATCGCGAGTCGCGCGCGTGTCCCTCCGATCCCGCTGGAGATGCGGTAGAGGCTGTCGTCGACCGTGTAGCCGGCGGCAGCTGGCACGGCCCCGTACCGAAAGCGCGAGGTCAGGAGCCGCACGTCGGCACCGCGACGGGCGAGCGCCCCGGCGAGCGCGTGGTCGTACGGCGGGGTGTACGCGGGGGGATCGGCAATGACGACACGCATCGGCCGCCTAGCGTAGAGAAGTGGGCGGGCGCTGCGCACGGGGCGCGTGCATCGCGCGCTGTCGTGCAAGATGGCGCCATGCCTGACGCGCCTGCGATTGCCACGCCCACCGGGTTCGAGAATGCGCGAGCGCAGTTCCCCGTGCTCGAGCGGATCACGTACCTCAACGCCGGCACCTTCGGCCCGCTCTCCCGCAGTACTGTGGACGCGCTGCAAGCGGAGATCGCTCACGATCTCACGGAGGGTCGAAGTGGGAGCCGGTACTTCGAGCGAACCCTCGGCCTGCGGGAGACCGCGCGACAGAGCCTTGCGTCCATCGTCGGCGTCGAGGCCGAGCACGTGACGCTGACGAGCAGCACAACCTATGGCTGCAACATCGTCGTTGCAGGCCTCGATCTTCAACCCGGTGACGAGGTGATCACGACCTCGGAGGAGCACTTCGGCCTCCTTGGCCCGCTCCACGCTTCGGGTGCGCGCGTCGTCGTCACGGATCCTGACCCCGAGGCCATCGTCGCTGCGGTGACGCCCCGAACCAGGCTGCTCGCTCTCTCGCAGGTCCTCTGGACGACGGGCCGCGTGCTCCCCGTCCGAGAGCTTCGGGAGACGACCGGGATCCCTGTGCTCGTCGACGGCGCGCAGTCGGTCGGAGCGATCCCCGTCAGCGCCGCCGGAATCGACTTTCTCACGATCTCGGGGCAGAAGTGGCTTTGCGGTCCGGACTCGACGGGCGGGCTCGTCGTCGCTGACCCCGAACGCCTGCGCGTCATCTCGCCGAGCTACTTCGCGCAGGCCGGGCACGAGCTCGACGGGGCGTTCACGCCACGTCCGGGTGCCGCACGCTTCGACCCGAACTGGATCGCAACCGCCACTCTTGTCGCGCTGCTCGCTGCAATCGAGGGGCACCCGGAATGGGGCTTCGCGCACGCCGCGGCTGTCGCTGACCGTTGTCGCGATCGGCTTGCCGGGATCGTGGAGGTCGTGACACCGGTCGACCGATCCACACTCGTGGCCTTCCGGGCAGACGGGGAACCCGCAGAGATCGTCGCCGAACTCCACGAGGCGGACGTCCACGTGCGCGAGATACCGGGCTCCGGCCTCATCCGCGTCTCCTGCGGCTGGTGGACGTCGGAGGGGGACCTCGACCGGCTCGTTGCCGTGCTCCGCTCGTGAGGGACGGTGCCTGCCGCTGCGGCGCAGTTCTGTACTCGATCGACGGCCCCGTCCGCGATCTCATCGTCTGCCACTGTGGTGCGTGCGTCGAGGCAACCGGCGGCCCGTGGGCTGCGTCGGCCGTTGCGCGGGAGGATCTCACCGTGGTCGACGAGGCGACTCTCAGGTGGGACCGCGCGGCCGTCTCCGAGCACGACGCGCGTCGCGGCTCGTGCCGATCCTGTGGGGTGGTGGTCTTCTGGGATGCGCCGGCGCGGCCGACGGTGTCATTCGCGGCTGCCACGCTCGTTGACGCATCGGATCTCGAGGTCGCCGGGGAGATCTGGGTGGGAGAGACAGCGGCACGCTCTGCAGCCACGGCGCATCCCGCGGGCCTGCCCGCATCGGTCGTCGTGCCCTGGCGCGGCTGACTCCGGCTACGAAGACGAGACGGGCAGCCCGAGCTCGCCTGCGATGGGCTGTAGCGCGCTGACGACGTTCGCAATGTGTTGGTCGAGCTCGAGCCCGAGGAGCTCGACGCCGGCGTAGACCTCGTCTCGATGCACCCCCGCCGCGAATGACGGCTGCTTGAGCTTCTTCTTCACGGACTTCGGCTCGAGTCCCTCGAGCCCGGTCGGCCGGACGAGCCCGCAGGCATGGATGAAGCCGGACAGCTCGTCGCACGCGAACAAGGCCTTCTGCAGCATCGTTTCGCGGGGGATCTGAAGGTGCTCCGCGTGCGAGAGCACGGCCAGGATCACGACCTCCGGATAGCCCTCCTCGCGGAGGATCGGTGCACCGTCCTGCGGGTGCTTGTCGAGCGTGGGGTGGATCTCGTAGTCGAAGTCGTGCAGCAGGGCCGTGCAGCCCCACAGCTCCTCATCCTCACCGAAGTGCCGGGCGTACCACCGGGTGGACGCTTCGACGGCGAGCGCGTGCCGGAGCAGCGACTCGCTCGTCGTGTATCGCGTGAGCGTTGCCCACGCATTGTCTCGGGTGACCTCCACAGCACGGGTACGATAGCGCCCGCCTCATGCAGTCGTTTGTCATCCAGGGCGGTCGCCCACTGTCCGGCACGATTCGCGCGTCCGGCAACAAGAACGGCGCTCTGCCGATCCTCGCCGCGACCGTGCTTGCCTCCGAGGAGGTCGTGCTTTCGAACCTGCCTCGGATCCGGGACGTCGAAGTCATGGTCGAGCTGCTCGGCGATCTCGGCGCGGATGCGACTTGGACGGGGCCGAACGAAGTGCGCGTTGACAGCTCTGGCGTCTCGAAGACCGAACTCGACCCCGACCTCTGTCGCGAGATCCGAGCGTCGTTCCTGCTCGCAGGGCCGTTGCTTGCGCGGTTCGGCCGGGCCGTCGTGCCGCCCCCGGGCGGCGAGGTGATCGGCCGGCGGCGGCTCGATACCCACATCCATGCGTTCGCCGAGCTCGGC
>JAJAZN010000121.1 GCA_026785685.1 Thermoleophilia bacterium | reverse complement strand
TCCAAGTGCTGATCACAGTTCAACGAACAAAATAGACAAAGCACTGAATGTAGTTACTGGTGGAGCAATCTCTGCTCTTAAAGCAGCACTATCAGGAGATGTAAAAGGAGTTGCTGCTATAGGAGCTATACTTACATTTATTGTGAGTGCTGGAATGGGCACAGGACCGGGATCCGGCGCGTGGGCTCGGGCTTGCGTCGAGTTTCGAGTCGTACTGGATCGTCCGCGACGCGGTGGAGGGCGCCGCGTGGCTCGAGCGCCTCCTCGCACGAGCGCCGGAGGCGGATCCCGAGCTTCGCGCGAACGCGCTGCGCGCGCTCGGGGGTGCGTCCGACATCCTCGGTGAGAACGAACGTGCAGCTCCCTGCTACCGCGAGAGTCTCGAGCTGTTCGCTGCCGCTGGCAGTGATGTCGAGGCTGCCCACATTCGCTTCCGAATCGCGGCGAACATGGTCATGCGAGGTGAGAAGGATGCCGCGTGGCCGCTCCTCGAGGATGCCCTCCTCGAGGCAAGGGAGCTTGACCACCAGATCGGAGAAGCCCAGGCCTTGGGATTCCTCGTTCAGAGGTCCTACGCGGATGGCGATCTCGAGCAGGCGATCGCGCTCGCGCTCGAGAGCGCGCGCCTCGCGCGTGAGGCGGGCTGGACGTGGTGGGAGGCCGGCCAGCTCGGCGCTGCAGCCACGATCGAGAGAGAGCGGGGCGGCCTCGACGCCGCAGAGCGCCATGCCATCGACGCGCTCGAGCTCTCGGTCGAACTCGGCGATCGACGATCGACGATCTTCGCGGCCGCGGAGCTCGCGATCATCGCCGCGGAGCGCGGCGCCAGCTCGCGGTCTGGACTCCTCTGGGGTGCTCTCGAGAGTGAGGCGAGCTCCGGTCGCGTCGGCCAGTGGGAGCAGCACCGCTCAGACCTCGAAGCGCTCGCGCTGCGCGCTGATGGCCCGGAGTTCGCCGCTTCCCGCTCGGAGGGCAGCCTGCTTTCGATCCCGAAGGCCGCCGGCCTGGAGCCCGTTTAGCCCGTGCCGAGCGCCGCCAGCGCCGCCCACGCCTTCGGGCCGGTCGTCTGGAAGTCGTAGAGGCTCCAACCCGACACAGTGCCCTCGTCGGCGACCGCGTCGACGAACGCCTGGAGCTCGTCGCCGGTCATCCGATTCGCGACGCCGCCGGCCGCATGGATGGGGATGTCCGGCCCGACCGCGGTGCGCAGGAGCCGGAGCGACCGCGCAACGTAGCCGTAGGTCGCGTCATAGCCCGGAAACGCCGCACCCGTGTAGGTCATCGGGATCCAGGCATCGACGAGCGTCGTGAGCTCCTTGAACGGGAAGCCGGGCCACCAGGTCGGGTGCCGCTCGAAGCCGCGCGAGGGATAGGTGATGGCGGCGATGGGCGTCTCCCCCGCCTCTGCACGGAGAATCCGGCTCAGCGCCAGGAGCCGCTTCGTTCGTAGACCGGCGCTCTTGAGCCGGAGGGACTCGATGTCCAGCGAGACGCCGTCGAAGGATCCCCCCTTCGGCGTACGGAAGGACAGCATCGCGCGCGCCCGTCGCACATCGACCGCCGGCTTCACGAAGCCGGGCAGGTACCACGCAACGACGAGCAGCCCGCGGCTGTGGAGCTCGTCGACGAACTGGCCAAGCTGCTTCGGGTTGACGACGTCCACCGTGCTGCGATCGTTGGCGGTCTCGACGTAGACGGTACGTACGCCGCGCGCTGCAATCCGAGCCGCCGTCCGCCCTGGGCTTCTGTACGCGGGACTGTCGTAGATATCAACCCACGTGCCAAGTCCCGCGAAGACGTCAGCCTCGGCACTGGGCGAGGCCTGAGCGCCAAGTGGAGCGAGCACGAGAGCGGCGAGTGCGAAGGCGACAGCGAGGCGACGCATCCGCCCGAGTGTACGACTCGCGTGTGAGGGAACCGTGAAGCCGTATCACCAGGTTGCTAGTGCTCTTCCGACTGTCGGCCCTCGCGCTCCTCGACGAGCGCTGTACGGAGTCGGCTGACGCCGGGTGTCGCGGGATCGTCGAGGACTCCGAGCTGGTGGGCGATCTCGGCGGGCGAAAGCTCGAGAGTCGGATTCTGGCGGGAGAATCCTCGTTCGATTCGGTGGGCGAGCGCAAGGTCCGCGTCGCGGCCGATCTGGAGCAGCATGTCGACGAGTATGCGGCCGTCGTTCCCGGAGATCTGGACGCCTGCGACGAGCATGAGCTTGATCGTAGATGAGTCTTCGGCGAAGACCGGTCGAGTCAGGAGCCGCAAGCGGCTATTCTGTGCGCCTTGCGGGCGTAGCTCAGTTGGTAGAGCGTCGGCTTCCCAAGCCGTAGGTCGAGGGTTCGAGTCCCTTCGCCCGCTTCACTCGAGAGTCCCCGATAATCCATCTGCTCGGCCTCCGGCAACTCTCGGCTCCCCCTCGACCGGGCAGCCGTCGACGACGGAAACGGGGGACGGTGCTATGCACCGCCCCCCGTCTGCTGCCCGGCTCAGGGTGCCGGGAAGACCTGCGCAGACCCGAGCGTGAGGCCTTGCGCGAAGATCCTCGTGCCGAGTGCGCTGTTCAGTACGCCAGCCGCGGCGGCATTGATCTTGACGATCGCCGATGTGGGGCTCGTGAAGGTCAGATCGGCAATCGCCACGTCATTCCCGACGCCGTCGACATCGGCTCGGAGGACGGCGCTATTCGTGTCGATGTCGAAGTTGCGGATCGTCGCGGACTTGAAGTTCCGCGCGTTGACGAACTTCATGCCCCCGCTATGGCCGATCACGCCACCCGAGATGCCGGTGATCGGAAACGAGTACTTCAGCGACGGCGGGAAGAGGCTTGCAACGCCGAAGCCAGCGCCGCCGACCGGCAGGGGCACGATCAGGTTCCGTACGAGTACCTTGGTCGTTCCCGGGTCGGTCGTGAGCACGGTTTTGCCGGCAGAGGAGCTGGCAGCGGTAGCCGAGCCGACGACTGCGATAGCGAGGATCGCGAGGAGGGCAAGCGCGAAGGGCGCGGGCCGGAGGATCTTACGCATCATGGTCTCTCCCTTGTGCATAGACAATAGGTAGACACTGGTACGAGTACCGGCCTGAACTGGATCACCGGCCCGTTCGCCGGACGGAGCGCACACCTCGACGAGTTCGCTCTGCGCAACGCGCACCGGTAGGCTCAACGCACATGCCAGACTCCGCGCACGACGCGAGTTCTCCTGCTCGTCGGCGACGCGGATACGGTGGTCGCCAATGTCGGCGCTGCTCGCCTGGCCGACTATCTCCTGGCCGCCGGCTTCCCACCGGCAAAGCTCAAGGTCGAGAACGTCCGCTCGACGCCGGAGTTCCAGGCCACCCATCTGTCCGTCCCTCCGACTCGGAGGGTGCGAGGAAAGCGTTCTGGCAGCGCGCAGACGCGTTCATCGACGCGGCGCGCAACTGACCGGACCACCGCGCCGGACGGCGAGAGCTGTGGCCGAGGTCTCCGGTTAGCGGTACTCGGGGTTCGGGAAGTCGAACCGGCAGCCCGCGTCCCACAGTGACCGCTGGTTCCCGTGTGCAGGGAAGCCGCCTGCGTCCTTGAGCAGGCGCGCTGCATGCAAGAGATTCCAGGCCATGAACGTGGTGTTCCGGTTCGTGAAGTCGTTCTCCGGCCCGCCCGAGCCGGGATCGAGATACGACGGTCCCGGTCCTGCCTCGCCGATCCAGCCGGCGTCTGCCTGAGGGGGAATGACGTACCCGAGGTGCTGCAACGAGTAAACGACGTTCATGGCGCAATGCTTGACGCCGTCCTCGTTCCCCGTCACGAGACGGGCCCCCCCCCCCCCCCCCGTAGCGGGGGGGTGCCCGGCGGGTGGGGGGGGGGAGGGGTG
>JAJAZN010000120.1 GCA_026785685.1 Thermoleophilia bacterium | reverse complement strand
GTTCAGACCGTGCCTCCTTCCCGGCCTCAGAAGTGAACCCGCCCGCAGACACGTAGATGCCCACATCGTCGGCTCCGAGTATCCCGATGAACGCACGGAGCGCGTGCGCGTCGATCTTCGTTTCGGGCGTCAGGTCGTGGTCGCCAGGGTATGGAAGTGTGTTCCACCGACCTGAACGCAACGCACCACGGATAACCATCCGACGCTGAGTCAAATAGCCTGGTGAGCTTCACGTGTTCTGCCCGGAGTGCTGGCAGCGGGAGTTCGGGGCCGGGAAGTAGGAAGGCCCGCCGGGGCCGCGCCGCTTGGTGTAGCCGAAGCCGGCGCCCTGCTTTGTGTGTCCGGCCACCTCAACGATCGTCGAGTCGAGGTCGATCGTGAGCGGCCCCGAGCCCGGCCCCGCACCCGCCGCCCAGGCCCGACCCAGAATCGTCTCGAAGGCGCGATCGAGTTGGCGCACATGCCCGAAGGTGAAGGAACGCAGAAACGTCCCCAACGTCGAGGGCGCCATCACCCGATGAGCGAGCACGCGCTCCGTCTCGCCCAAGCGCAACACGCCGGCGTCGTCGATCGAGTCGCCGCCCACAAGCGCCGAACAGACGAGCGTCAACAGCTTGCGGCCCGGGCGGGCCGCACCAGGTCGCCCGCCCAGATCAACCGTCTCGTCGATCACCTGCTCGATCCCGAGCCGATCGACGAGCGTGCTCACCAGCACCAGGCCCGCATTCGCGACCACACGCTCATCGTCGAAAGCAAACGCGAGCCTCTCCAACCCACCCACATCACTCCCGCAGCGACCCCGCCGAGTCGTCACCATACGAGTGACCTCCTGAGTGCAGGACCCGCGGCTGCCAACACAGCCCGTCCTGCCTGCTCAGGAGGTCATTTTGCGTACCGGCCCGGACGACCCGCCCAGAACAAAACGGTGGATCCAGGCTAAAGGCGGTTAGCGGCGCGGGCCATGACGGCGCGTGGCTCGAGGGAGCGCGAGAGCGCCCGGACGATCCATGCGTTGGCCGAGACGCCCTCGTTACTCGCAAGAGCCTCGATCTGCGTCTTCAACGCCTCCGGGAGACGCAGGGTGATGCGCGCGCTGAGATCGTCGCCCGGAGACGGCGGTGTGTCGCCCGCGCCTCCCCTGTCCTCCACGAGCACGAATTCGGGGTCGCGGCCGGCGAGGCGAATCTCGACGTGCCCACTCGAGAGCTGAGCGTTGAATGCCAGCGTCGCCTCCGTAAGAACGTCGAGGAGTCGCAGCTGCAACGACGACGCGACGGCAGCCGCAAGACGTTCGCCCGCGAGCGCGGCTGCCTCATCACCGAGAGCGGCAGCCGAGGCGAGGTCGGCTTGGATTGCCTGTACATGTCGTTCGATGTCCATGTGACCAGTATATGACATCATTATGATGTCTGTCAAGGTCAATATGTTGTCTAGTCGATGTCGCGACCGACCAGCCTGATACAGTGCGCCGTCCGATCGCCTCGGAGCCCCGCTCCGGGCGATGTGTCGCTTACCGCTCGACCGAAGCGACAGTTCGTATGCCCAACCATCGCATGCCGAACTGGCATGGAGCTAGGAGCCCCGCCCGCGCGTGCAAGACGTCGACCCCCCTGATCTGACACTCTGGCCGACCCTCCGCTACCTCTACCCGCTCTGGCGGGAGCAGTGGCGGCTCGTCACCCTCGGCCTCGTCTGCGCGCTCGCGTTCACGGGTCTGTCGCTCGCGATCCCGATCCTGATCCAGCGCACGATCGACGACGCGATCGACGGCGGCGACACCTCGCTCCTGCTCCCCTACCTCGGCCTGATCCTCGTAATCGCGGCGCTCCGATTCGCCTTCAACTTCACGCGTCGCTACTCAACCGCGCGCATCGGGATCGCCGTCGAGGCGCGCCTGCGCGGGATGATGTACGACGCCTACCTCCGGTTCCCGCGCGCCTTCTACGACCGGCACGCGACCGGCGAGGTGATCTCGCGCGCCACGAACGACATCTATCCGGTGCGGTACTTCATCGGGTGGGGCGTCGTGCAGGCAATCCAGAGCGTGATGATGCTCGTCGGAGCCGCGATCGTGCTCATCTCCGTGGACGCACAGCTCACACTGATCGCGGCGCTCGCGATGCCGCCGATCGCCCTGCTCACGTACGTCTTCGCACACAGGGTGCACCCCATCTCGCGTGTCGTGCAGGCGAAGAAGGGCAACCTGACCGAGGCGACCGACGAGGCCGTGATCGGGATCGAGATGGTGCAGGCGTTCGGCCGCGAGGACGACGTGCGAAGCCGGTTCGGCGATCGCGCCGAAGCCGTCCGCGCCGAGACGATGCGCCAGGCGGGGATCGAGGCGCGGTTCCTCCCCGGTCTGATCTTCCTTCCGTCACTCGCGATCGCAGCCGTGCTCTATTTCGGCGGCAAGGACGCAATCGCCGGCACACTCACCATCGGCCAGTTCACCTTGTTCATTACGTTGCTGTTGCAGCTCGTGTGGCCGCTCGAGGCGCTCGGCTGGATCATCAACCTCGGGCAGCGCGCCACAGCTGCCGCGTCGCGCTCATTCGCCTGGCTCGGGTCGATCAAGGCGCTTCCCGAGCCGGTCGAACCCAAGCACCTACCCGAAGGCCCGCTGACGATCCGGCTCGAGAACGTCCACTTCAGCTACGGCGTCGGGAGCGAGGTTCTCTCCGGCGTCGATCTCGACCTGGCGCCGGGCGAGATCGTCGCGGTGTGCGGCGCGACCGGCGCTGGAAAGTCGTCATTGCTGAACCTGCTGCCGCGGTTCTACGACCCGACCCATGGGCGTGTCCTCGTCGGGGGAATCGACAGCCGCGATCTCGGACTTGCTGAGCTTCGAGGCTCCGTCGCCCTCGTCACCCAGAAGCCCGTGCTCTTTTCGGTTCTCCTTCGTGACAACCTCCTCTCCGGACGACCGGACGCCGACTGGGCCGACGTGCTCGCCGCCTGTGAGGCAGCGGGCGTCGCGGCTTTCGTTGACGGGCTACCGAACGGCTATGACACGCTGATCGGCGAGCGCGGCGTGAACCTCTCCGGAGGCCAGCGGCAGCGCGTCGCCCTCGCGCGAGCACTCGTCGCCCGCTCGCGCGTGATCGTGCTCGACGACCCGATGTCGGCCGTCGACACCGAGACCGAGCGCCACCTGGTCGAAACGCTGCGGCCCGCCGTCGCCGGACGCACCGTGCTGATCTCCGGCCAGCGCCTTTCGACGATCCTCGTGGCAGACAGGGCAGTCGTGCTCAAGGACGGTCGCATCGTCGAGAACGGGTTGCCGCAGGATCTGATCCGCCTCGGTGGGGCTTTCACCGACCTCTTCGGAGATGAGGCACTTGCCGCATAACACGCACACCGGCCTGTCGCGCCTCGGGCGCTACACCGTGGGTCGCCGGAAGCGGCTGACCGGTGTGATGCTGCTCGCTGCCGTGTCTGCGGCAGCGCCGGTCGCCGGGTGGGTGATCGTCGGCGATGCGATCGACAACGGCATCAAGGCCGAGAACCTGACGCGCCTCACCGCGGATGTCGTCCTCTACATCGCCATCGGAGCCACCGCGTGGATCATCGGGACGACGACGTGGCTGATGCTCGCCGGGATCGGGCAGCAAATCGTGCTCGATCTCCGTCGCGACCTCTTCGAGCACCTGACCTCCCTCTCCTTGCGGTACTTCTCGCAGCAGAAGGCCGGTTGGATCATCGCGCGACTGACGAGCGACGTCGACGCGCTCTCCGACGTGCTCAACCAGGGCCTGACAACGCTGGTCGTCAACTCCATGACGCTCGTGGCGGCGATCATCGGGTTGTTCGTCCTCGACTGGCGTCTCGGGGTCGTCGCTCTGATCATCCTGCCTCCCGGCATCGTCGTCACGCGGTGGTTCCAGACGACCTCACACGTCGCGTTCGCCGACGTGCGAACACGGATTGCCGCCGTCACGGCTCAGCTTGCGGAGTCCGTCTCCGGCATGGCCGTCGTCCAGGCCTTCAGCCGCGAGCGCGCGTTTCAGTCGGAGTTCGCTGAGCTGAACGAGGCCAACCGTGTCTCGAATGTCTATGCGCAGAGACTCTCGTCATTCTTCTTCCCGGCGATCGAGTTCCTCGGGGCGATCGCGACCGTTGGCGTGATCTTCGCCGGCGCGAAGATGATCGACTCGGGGTCGCTCGAGATCGGAACGCTGATCGCCGCAATGGGCATGCTCCAGCTGATCTTCCAGCCGCTGCAGGAGCTCTCCGAGCTCTACGGTCAGGTTCAGGCGGCGAGTGCTGCGATGACGAAGATCTCCACCGTGCTCGATGCAGAGCAGGACATCACCGACCGCGAAGGCGCCCCCGAGATCGGACGCATCGCAGGCCATCTAAAGCTCGACAACGTCGTCTTCGCCTACGGTGATGAGCCGGTGATCCACGGGATCTCGATCGACGTGCCCGAAGGCGGGTGCGTGGCACTCGTCGGCGAGTCGGGTGGCGGCAAGTCGACGACCGCGAAGCTGATCGCCCGCTTCTACGATCCTCTCGAGGGCTCCGTGACGATCGACGGCATCGACCTCCGTGATATCCAGTTGCGCTCGCTCCGACGCCAGCTCGGCGTCGTCCTCCAGGATCCGTTCCTCTTCAGTGGAACGATCGCCGACAACATTCGCTTCGGGCGCCCCGAGGCGACCGATGAGGAGGTTGCGGCGGCGGCACACGCTATCGGCGTCGACCGGGTTACGGCTCGCTTCGAGGGGGGGCTCGACCACGTTGTTCGCGAGGGCGGATCCGGTCTCTCGGCGGGCGAGCGGCAGCTGATCTCGATCGCGCGCGCCCTCCTTGCCGATCCGCGGATCCTGATCCTCGACGAGGCGACCTCGAACATCGATCGTCCGAGCGAGATCCTGATCGAGCAGGCATTCGACACGTTGCTGCGCGGACGAACGTCGGTGATCATCGCCCACCGCCTCGCAACCGTACGACGGGCCGACGAGATCCTCGTGATCGAGAAGGGCTACGTCACCCAGCGGGGCAACGAGGCGGCGCTTCTCGCAGAGGAGGGGCCGTTCCGCCGGCTGGCGGAGACGGTGCACGGCCTTCCGGCCCGCGACGTCGCGTAGAGCGACCACGGGGGATGGCGCGGATGCCCTCCAGTGGGAAGCAGTCCCGCGGGAGAGGCTTCGCTTCTCGTGGGAGAGGGAGTGGCTTCGCCTCTCCCCTACAGGACAAAGGCGTCGTCCCGCATGATCGGCGTGGCGTGGCCGTCGCGATCGAGGCCGTCGACGTCGACCTCGGGGCCGCCGATCATGAAATCGGTGTGCATCCGCGAGACGTTCAACCCCATCGCGAGGAGTTCATCCTTCGCCAGGCCATCCGTGCCCTCAACGGCCATCGGCAGCCCCGCCCCATACGCAATGTGACAGGTTGCGTTCTCGTCGAACAGCGTGTCGAAGAAGACGAGACCCGTCTTCTTGACGGCCGAGGAACCGTCAACGAGTGCGATCTCACCGAGAAACGGAGCCTGCTCATCCGCCTCGAGCTGGCCGCGCACGATGTCGGCCCCCTCCGAAGCTCGAACGTCGACGACGCGCCCGCCCTGGAAGCGAATCTCGAGATCGCGGACAACGGCACCGCCGACCGCGAGGGGGTAGGTCGACCGCACGGTTCCCTCGGTACGCCGCAGATCGGGTGACGTGAACACTTCCTCCGTCGGAAGGTTCGGGATGTGCTCGATTCCGTCCTGCGTCGTGAAAGCGGCGCACATCCAGCGTGAAGCGGACATGAGCCCGATCGTGAGGTCTGTTCCCGGACCTCTGAAGCGGACAGAGTTGAATCCGTGTGTGTTGAGCGCTGCCGCGCGTTGCTTGAGGATTGCATCGTGCTCGCGCCACGCCTCGACAGGGTCGACCGCGTCGAGACGTGTCGCGGTCGCGACCGCGCGCCACAGCGCTTCGACGTCGGGCTCGCCGAACACGGTCTTGGCCCAGCCCGGATTGGGTGCCGAGACGATGACCCAGTTCGAGAGGCGATCGGAAACAACCGGGAGGTAGACGGCACGGAGATCGGAGGGCTCCGACTTGGCGACGAGCTTGGGATCGAGATCGCTGAGGAGCTGCGGGTTCGCGTCGCCGGAGAGCTGGATAATGGCGGGCCGGTCGGTGTGCCACGCAAGCGTCGCGTCGAGCAGAAACTGTGGCGTCTTTCCGAGCATCTCCTCGGGGCCGAGCTCGATCGCCGCCCGTCGGAAGTGCTGATCCGAGTAGCGAGGCGTCACGCGTGTCGCACCGGCGCGGTAGGCCTCGCGCGCGATTGCACGGGCGATCTCCGCGTGCTCGATCTGACAGACCACGACCGCCTCCTGGCCCGGCTGCACATTCGCGCCGACCCTGACGACGAGTTCCGCGTAGCGACGGAGCCGCTCGCCAGCATCAACCAGGGGATCGGCCTCGACGATCATCGAAAGGAGCCTAGAGGATCGAGGCCGGGTGGTTCAAAGAGGCGTCGCGCCGGGCTGAGGGCCTACTCGCCCCAGTCGAAATCGCGCGAGCGACCCCAGAGATCTCCGTCGAGTGCAGGTGCGTCGGGCGCCGCGGCGTTCTCGGCGGTTTCCTCGCCGGGCCAGGGCAGCGCGAGCGAGTGGAGCTCCACAGCGGGCTCACCGTCGAGGGTCTCCTCGATCCGGGCCTGCTCCTCGGACTTGAACAGCGGGTGATTCTCGAACGGATCCTCGATCTGATAGCGATCGAGCGGCATGTTTCCGTCGAGCTCGGCATTTTGCTTCTTCAGCTCCAGGTGATCCTGGATCACGCTTGCGAACGGTGATGCAAAGGGCTGCGTTTCGGTGTCAACGGGCATGGAACCTCCCGATTGGGGACAAGACTTTGGGCGTCAACGTTCTGGCGCGTCATGGGATCGTAGCCGACCGAGGCGCGTCGGGAAAGCCCTCAACCCGGCTTACGCCCGGTTGGGGTCGCGCCGCATGGCACAATTGGCGGGTGCCGCCGCTGATCCCGAGGAACCCCGTCGCCGCGAGCATCCTTGCCTACAACCTGTGGCGAAAGCTCCCGCCGGCCCAACGCCGTCTCCTTCTCGATGCTGCGCGTACGCACGGCCCACGGGTCGCTGCAGCGGCCGC
>JAJAZN010000119.1 GCA_026785685.1 Thermoleophilia bacterium | reverse complement strand
GGGGTTTATGGGGGGGCCGGGGGGTTTTTTGCGCCGCGCGCGCGGGCGGGGCGCGGGGTTCTGTTTGCCCCCCCGGGGTCCGCGGCGGGGGGCCCAACCACCACGAAGACCTAGCTTTGATCTTCGGTCGACCGCAGGGCCCGAAGAGCGTCGGCGAAGGCCGCATTGCTCTTCTCGAGCGCCCAGATGTCGCGTTTGAAGAAGCTCGCGAGCACCATGGCGCTCAGAGACTCAACGGTTGCCGTGCGTCGCCCCGATGCGATCACGGCGATCTCTCCGAATAGCTCTCCCGCAGAAAGTCGCCCCACCTCTTGACCGTCAATGAGAACCCGTGCGTCACCCTCGAGCACCGGAGCATTGCAAGCCCGAGTCGTGAATGACCGGTTTCGATCTGGTGCTGGTGATCGAGCGCCCCAGCTCGCGGAGACCGGCTCCGTTCTAGATCGGGGCGCTCTCGAGCGCTTCGGGCGGGAGCAGTCGCCGGGTCTCCCAGCGTCGCGCCGCGAACGCCGTGTACGAGATCGCGATCGCGAGCGCAAAGACGATCGCGTCGCCTCCCGGGAGCCGCGTGATCAGCTCCATCCCGCCGCCGACGAGTGCGGCCATCGGGATCGTGAAGATCCACGCCGTGACGATGTTGCCGGCCACTCCCCAGCGCACCGCGTGCAGGCCGCGCGTTGCGCCTGCGCCCATCACCGACCCGGAGATCACATGCGTCGTCGAGACGGGGAACCCGAGGTGCGCGGTCGTCCAGAGCATCGAGGCACAGGCGGTCTGAGCAGAGAAGCCCTGCGGTGGATCGATCTTCGCGATCCGCGTGCCGAGGGTGCGGATGATCCGCCAGCCGCCAGCGTACGTTCCAGCGGACATGGCAAGCGCCGCGCTGACGATCACCCAGATCGGCGGCCGCGAGAAGTCCTCGCTGAGGTTCCCGGAGGCGACGAGCGCTAGTGCGATGATCCCCATCGTCTTCTGCGCGTCGTTCGTCCCATGCGTCAGCGCGACGAAGCCACCCGAGACGAGCTGTCCTTTGCGGAAGATCCGGTTGACCCTGGCCGGCGAGCGCCGCGCTATCACCCACACGATGAGGGTCATCAGGGCGAATGCGATCAGGAGCGCGGCGAACGGTGCGATGAGCGAGGGCTTCAGTACTTTCTCCCAGATGCCGGCCCATTGAATTACCCCGAGCCCTTCCGCCATGATCGCCGACCCCATCACGCCGCCGATCAGCGCGTGGCTCGAGCTCGACGGCAAGCCGAGGTACCAGGTAATCAGGTTCCACGTGATCGCGCCGACGAGGCCGGCGAGGATGATGCTCAGAGTGATTGCGGCGGGATCGACGATCCCCTTTGCCACCGTGGCGGCCACCTTGAACGAGATGAAGGCACCGATGAAGTTGAGGATCGCGGCCATCGCAACCGCGTTCCGTGGTGAGAGTGCGTGCGTCGAGACGCTCGTCGCGATCGAGTTGGCCGTGTCGTGAAAGCCGTTCGTGAAGTCGAAGAACAGTGCCACGACCACGACGGCGACGAGAGTGACGGTCACCATGCCGGAAGAGTGAGGCTTGCCGCAACGTTGAACCCGAAACGCTCGTTGCCCCAAGCCCCACTCGATGCTTGCTGCAAAGCGGCCCTGCTTTGCAGTCGGGAGAGATTCATATGCAACGTCGCCTCATGGGCCGCTAGGCGTTCTTGACGAGGATGTTCGCGATCACGTTCGCTGCCGTCTCGCAGGCATCGAGCGCGCGCTCGAGCGCCTCGTAGATGTCCTTCCAGCGGATCACGATCAACGGATCGATCCGGTCGTCGCGGAAGAGCGACGCCAGCGCGTCGCGCAGGACTCGATCACCCTGATCCTCGAGCGATTTGAGCTCGACGAGTGCCCCTTGCACGCCCTTCATCCCCTTCAGGTTCTCGCAGGCGATCGCGAGCTGCGCGACGGCCTTGACGATGATCCCGCACTGCTCGACGGCATGCCGGGTAGGCATCTCGACGCCGTAAAGACCGAGTAGGTCGGAGGCCTCTTCGAGGTAGTCGACGACGTCGTCGATCTCGGTGGCCAGCTGGTAGATGTCCTCGCGGTCGAACGGCGTCAGGTACTGGGTGTTGAGGAGCACGATCAGGTCGCGGGTGATCCCGTCGCCGGCCGTCTCCGCGGCCTTTACCTGTTCTTGCGTGACACCCGAGTTCGGATGCTCTCGGAAGCGACGCTCCACGAGCCTCGCGACCTCGAGTGCGTTCTCGCCCGAGCGGGCGAAGAGAACGAAGAATTCGGTCGTCTTGGGTGTGAGAGAGATCTTCACGCGTGACGCACCTTAACCAGTTAGAGGCAGCGGTGAACAGGGAACCCAGTACCCTTCCCGGTGATGCGAGAGACGCTCGAGCGTGAGATCAAGCTGGCCCCGGACGGGGGATTCGTCTTCCCCGAGCTGATGGGCGAGCGGCTGCCGAGCCGGGTCTTCATCTCGACCTATCACGACACCGAGGATCTCCGCCTCGCGCCGCACGGCGTCACCCTTCGCCATCGCGTCGAGGACGGAACGGGGCTCTGGCAGCTGAAGCTCCCGCGTGGGGCGGCGCGGCTCGAGCTCGAGATACCCGGACAGGCGTCGCGGCCACCGGCCGAGCTCGTCGGACTTCTTCCTGCCTACCTTCGGGGGAGAGAGCTCGTTCCCGTCGCGCGGCTCCGCACGAGGCGTGAGACGATCCGGGCGAGCGGCGCCGAGATCGTCGACGACAGTGTCTCCGTCCTCGAGGGGCAGCGGGTCGCGCGACGATTCCGCGAGATAGAAATCGAGCTCGTGGAGGGCGACGAGCGGGATCTGCGCCAGCTCATCAAGGCGATGCGCCGAAGCGGAGCAGTCGAGCAGGGGACGCTACTGCCGAAGCTACACCGTGCGCTCGGCATCCCTGCGCCTGCGCCGCCCCGGACAATCGAGAAGGACGCATCTTCAGGCGAGGCACTCGCCGTCGCGCTCGGCCACGAGTACCGCGAGCTCATGATCCACGATCCCGGGACACGGCGCGGCGTCGACCCGGAGGACATCCACCAGCTCAGAGTTGCGACCCGCCGTCTCCGGGCGTTTCTGCGCGCAGCAGGAGCTCTCGTCGAGAAGGAGTGGGCCGTGTCTCTTCGCGAGGAGCTCGGTTGGCTGGGCGGGCATCTCGGGCCGGCGCGGGACCTCGACGTCATGCTCGACCGCCTCCGAGACGAGGTCGCCGCTCTCGGTGAGGATGGCGAGGGTGCGCCCGGGCTCCTCGTCGTGCTCGAGGAGGAGCGGGAGGCGGCATACGCTGATGTCGTCGACGTACTCGGCGATGCGCGCTACTTCGCGCTGCTCGAGCGCCTCGAGAGGGCCGTTGCGCCCCCTCTGACCGGAGACGAGACCACGCTCGCAGCGATCTTCCATCGCGAGGCGAAGCGCATGCGGAGGAAGTTTGCGGCTCTCGGTGACGATCCCGCCGACGACGTGCTCCACCACTCGCGCATCGCCGTCAAGCGAGCGCGCTACGC
>JAJAZN010000118.1 GCA_026785685.1 Thermoleophilia bacterium | reverse complement strand
GAGGGCTCACCGCCGCATCCGCTCGACGTTGGAACACGTGGCCGGCAAGCGTGGCATCCCATTCGACAACCGGGGCATGCGGATGGCGACGATGCCGCGCCCGGACAGTCCGCTTCGCCCCAAGCGCGCCCCCCGACCCGCGAGCGGCCGCGCGCGCGGGTCGGGTCGTCCACATCAGGGACGGTCGAGTCAGCGAGGAGCGTCGCAGCGACGGAACCGCGGTCGTGATCGGAAGCGGGGGCTGGTTGCGGCTTCCCGAGGAGGCGCTGCTCGATGCGGGCATCGTCGATCGCGCCACGGTCACGTCGCGGGAGGGCGTTGTCGAGCTTCGGCCGCTCGGCATCACGCGCGCGAGCGTTCTGATGCTTCCGGATATCGAGGGCTCAGCCGGGGCGGTCGTCGAGGTGCGTAACGTGACGCGCAGCTACAGCGGGGACGCCGCTCTCGATGCGGTGACCGCGACGTTCAAGCCGGGTCAACTGACGGTCGTGACGGGGCCGTCCGGATCGGGCAAGTCGACGCTACTGGCCCTCGTCGCCGGCCTCGACGTTCCGGATGAAGGAGAGATCGTGGTCGATGGGGTTTCCCTGTCACGCCTCTCCCGTGATGCGCGCGCCCGCTTCCGCCGCGACATGATCGCGTTCATCGGCCAGTCGCCCGGGCTCACGGGCTTCCTCTCGGCGCGGGAGAACGTCGAACTCGGCCTCGCCATTCGCGGCGTCGAGGGCATCGAGGCCCACGAGCGGGCAATCGACGCGCTCGTCGCCGTGGGACTCGGCGAGCATGCCGACCGCCCCGCGGACAACCTCTCGGCCGGGCAGCGCGAGCGCGTCGCCGTCGCCCGCGCTCTCGCGGCGCGCACGCCGGTGATCCTCGCAGACGAGCCGACCTCGCGCGTCGACGTCGCGCAGGCTCTCACCCTGGGTGGCCTGTTCTCCGATATCGCACACGAGCACGGAACGACGTTCGTCTGCGCCACGCACGACGCCGTCCTGATCGGGTTCGCAGACGAGGACGTCCAGCTGCGAACACGCTCCCCGGTAGAATCGAGCTAGATGGCAATCGCCTACGAAACCCTGCACGTCTCGGGCATCCGCTGCGAGCGGTGCGTCAACCGACTCGCCGCCGCGCTCCGCAGTCACGACGGCCTCGAGAGCGCGAACGCGAACCTGATGGGCCAGGTCATGCTCGAGTTCGACGACGAGAAGACCTCGCGGGATGCACTCGTGGCCGCGATGGCGAAGTCCGGGTTTCGGGAGCTCGTAGAGCTCGAATCAGCATGAGACTTGTGCCGCCGAAACGTGCTGGGCGGCACGCTGCTTCGTCCTCGGTCGCCCAGATATGTCCCATATCTGCGGCTCCCTGTGTCCTCGCATCGTACTCGCCCATCACGCCCCGGCGACGAAACGTCATTCTGATTCGAGCTCGGAGAAATCGGTGGGGGTCAGGCTTCAGCCTGACCTCCACTCGGGTTCACGCGGAATACACGAGCAATCCCGTGCGTTTCAGCATGGGTAACAGATAGGTTGGCACGGTGGGTGACACGGAGCCCGACATCGATGGACGCAGGATCGCGACGGAGGCTCGCGATCGTGTCCGTTTCGAGGAAGAGGCACTCGCGCTCGCCGACCAGGTGTATCGCGTTGCGCGCAGACTCGTCGGAACCCGAGAGGAGGCTGAGGATCTTGTCCAGGACACCTACGGTCGAGCATTCAGAAGCTGGCAGTCGTACACCCCGGGAACGAATCTTCGCGCCTGGCTTCTCCGGATCCTCACGAACCTCAACCTCGACCGGGGCCGGAAGGTTCAGCGGACGCCCGACATGCAGCCGATCGAAGAGGGTGACTACTACCTCGCGAACAAGATGGTCGAGGCCTCAGGCGAGCAGGTTCTCGATCAGGACCGCGTCGTCGAGAAGCTCTCGCAGGACTCGATCGTGAACGCGCTGTCCTCGCTCCCCCACGATTTCCGCGACACCGTCGTGCTCGTCGACATCGGCGAGTTCAGCTACGCCGACGCAGCCCAGATCCTCGACATCCCGATCGGGACGGTGATGTCGCGGCTGCACCGTGGACGACGACTGCTGAAGCAGGAGCTCGCGCAGGAGGCGATTTCGTGAGCCATACGCCGTGCGACGCGTGTGAGGAGCTGTTGCAGGGCTACCTCGATCGGGAGCTCACGGAGAGCGAGGTCGCGCAGGCAGAGTCCCACCTCGACGGCTGCGACTACTGCCGGCGTCGGTACCGCTTCGAGGAGTCGCTGCGTCAGTATGTGCAGACGACGGCCGTGGAGCGGATGCCGGTCGGGTTGATGGAGAAGCTGACGCAGCTCCGGGGCGGAGACGCGTAGAAGGAGAAACCGGGGGAGAGGCTGAAGCCTCGCCCCAGAGGGAAGAAGGCTCGGCTCTGCCTCGCCTTCCGTTTCTTTACCGAAGCCGCTCGGGCAGGTCGGCCGGCGTGTCGACGTCGCCCGGCGAGCCGAGGTCGTCGCAGGGAACGAGGCGCACGTTCAGGTCGCGCAGGCCGGCATCGGGAATCGACTCCCACTCCTCCCGGGCAACGAGAAGTGGATGGCCGCGCACGCCACCATAGGAGGCTGCAACGAGCGTGCCACCGTCCGCCCGCCACGAAGCGATGATGCGCTCGACGGCATCCGGTGCAAGGTCGGGGCCGTCGGCGAGAACGACGACGGCGGCTTCGGCGCCGGCGCTCAGCTCCTCGAGGCCGGCCGTCAGCGATGCGCCCGGGCCACGCTTCCAGCCTGCGCAGGTGACGACCGTCGCCGGCGTCTCGAGCGTGTGCGCGCCCGCGACGACGACGATCTCGTCGACAGAGCTCTGCAGGAGCCGTTCGAGCACCTCGGGGAGCAACAGGCGCTGCTTCGGCGTGCCGAAGCGCGACGCCTCACCCGCGGCCAGCACGACCGCGGCGATGCTCACTGTTCCTCGACCGTGACCGACTCGACCACGATAGGGCGCGTTGGCTTCTCGGTCGCCGGGTCGCCCTGCGTGCCGATCAATTCGACGAACTCGAGGCCGCTCGTTACGGTTCCGACAACTGCGTACTCGGAAGGAAGGCCAATGTCGTCGCCGGTGACGACGAAGAACTGGCTGCCCGATGTTCCGGGCGCCTCGGCGCCGGACTTTGCCATCGCGGCGACGCCCTTCGTGTAGGCAGCGTCCGCAGGCGGCACGTCGACGGTCTTGTAGCCGGGGCCGCCCGAGCCCGCCTGCGTCGGGTCACCGCCCTGGATCACGAAGCCCGGAACGATGCGGTGGAAGATCGTGTCGTCGTAGAAGCCGTCCTTCGAGAGCGCGACGAGCGATGCAGCCGTCGCAGGCGCTCCTGCCTGGTCGAGCGTGATCGTGAACGTGCCACAGTTCGTCTTGACGACGGGGTTGTACGTCTTCTCGGGATCGAGTCGTTCCTTTGGCTCCGTTGCGCCACCATCCTCGCGGGCGGGTGGAACCTCGGCATCGGTGCACTCAGGTGTTCCACCGCTGGCTGTCGACTCGGTCTGGGTCTCCGTTTCGGTCGCCGTGCCCTCGTCCGACGAGCCGCCGAACCCCGCCGCGACGAGGCCAAGCAGGAGGACGAGAAGGAGGGCTGCCTTGCGCACCAGCGGATCTTACCCCGCTTGACGAGCGGAGGCCCGGGCCTGTAGTTCTACGAGTGTGGAGATCACGCTCGAGGTCAACGGCCGGACATACTCGATAGCTCCCGCGGGACGCAGATTGCTTGCCGTCCTGCGCGACGACCTCGAGTTGCTCGGCACGAAGCTCGCCTGCGGCGAGGGCGCGTGTGGTGCCTGCGGCGTCCTTCTGGACGGACGGCCGGTGAACGCATGCCTCCTGTTCGCCGAGGCGGCGGAGGGTCACGAGATCGTGACGATCGAAGGGCTCTCCACCGGGCGTGCCGCGGCCGTGCAGGCGGCGTTCGTCGCCGAGGACGCTCTGCAGTGCGGGTTCTGTACTCCGGGGCAGGTCGTCAGCGCCACCGTGCTGCTCGAGCGCACGCCTCATCCGACGCGCGAGGAAATTCACGAGACGATGGCCGGCAACCTCTGCCGCTGCGGTGCCTATCCCAAGATCGAGCGCGCGATCCTCCGTGCCGCGGGTGAGGCATGACGACCCGCTTCGTCAAGACGCAGAAGGAGATGGAGGGCCGCTACGAGGACGTCTGGGCGCTCGTCGATGAGAGCGACGAGACGACGAGCTGGAAACCCGACGCCGATCTCTCGCTCGTCGGACAGCCGGCACCACGGCAGGACGGCGCCGCGCGCGCCGCCGGTCGCGTGCGCTTCACGGTTGACGTGAAGCTGGCTGGAATGTTGCACGCCGCCGTGCTGCGCTCGCCCGCAGCGCACGGCACGGTGCGCTCTCTCGACCTCGCAGCCGCGCTCGCAACGCCCGGTGTCCGGGGCGTGATCGGGCCGGAGAGCGAGCTGTCGCTCACGACGAGAGCGCCGCTCCTCCAAGCCGAGCCCGCGTATGCCGGTGCGGCGATTGCCGTCGTGGCTGCCGACACGCTCGAGGCCGCCCTCGCGGGGGTTGCAGCGCTTGCACTCGATCTCGAAGTTCTCCCGCACCTCGTCGACATGCAGGAGGGTCTGAACGAGCAGCGCTTCACCACGGACCCGACTGACGAGGCGCGCGGCGATGCCGAGGCGGCTCTTGCGGCGGCTGCAGTCACGATCGAATTTGCGCTCGACACGCCGGCGCACGTGCAGACCCCGCTCGAGCCGCATGCGGCGGTCGCGTCCTGGGACGGCGACGAGCTGACGGCGTGGGTCTCGACCCTGGGCATGTTTGCCGCGCGTGAGGAGCTTGCGAAGGCGTTCGGATTGCGCAAGGACGCCGTGCGCGTGCGGACGGAGTTCGTTGGAGGCGGCTTCGGTGCAAAGCAGGGCGCCGGGTTCGAGGCGCTTGCAGCTGCCGAGCTCGCGCGGATCACGGGGCGGCCGGTGCGGCTCGTGAACGACCGCCACGCCGAGCAGCTCGATGGCGGCCGCCGTGCTGCGACGCGACAGACGGTACGTCTCGGAGCCGACCGGGACGGCACCCTCACTGCGATCGACGCCGACGCGGTCGTCGCCCAGGGCCAGGGCGGCTGGGTCATGCCCGTCCTGATTCCCGCGCAGACGCTCTACCGCTGCGCCAACGTCCGCGCGCTGACGTTCCCGGTGAAGACGAACCTTCGCGCCCAGAACGCGTTCCGGGCACCGGGCGTGATGGAGGGTACGGCGGCGTTCGAGCAGGCGATCGACGAGCTCGCGCTCGCGCTCAACATGGATCCTCTCGAGCTTCGCCGCTTGAACCACGCTGACGTCGACCAGGTGAGTGGGCTGCCGTACTCGAGCAAGCAGCTTCTCGCGTGTTACGACCGGGCAGCCGAGCTCGCGGGCTGGGCGACGCGCGACGAGCTCCGCAAGCCGCAACCCGACGGCCTGCTTCGCGGGATGGGCTGTGCGACGCAGATCTGGTGGGGTGGCGGTGGGCCACCGTCACATGCGACGGTGCGACTCGATGCCGACGGCAATGCGACCGTGATCACGGGGATTCAGGACATTGGCACCGGCACCCTGACGAGCGCCCAGATCGTCGCGGCCGAAGAGCTCGGGCTCCCCCTCTCCCAGGTGCGCGTGGTCGGAGGCGACACGGGGCCGAACGTCTACGGGCCTGTCTCGGGTGGCTCGCAAACGACGCCTTCGGTGATGCCTGCCGTGCGCTCGGCGGCGGCGAAGGTGCGAAAGACGTTGCTCCAGCTCGCCGGCGATGTCTTCGAGATAGCTGTCGAGGATCTCGACCTGCGCGATGGGCGCATTCGCTCGAGCGACGGTGCAATCGACGCCGAGGTGACCGAAGTGACCGGGAAGCTCGGAGATGCGACGATCGACGGCTCCGGCTCGCGCGGACCGAACCCGGATGGGTTCGTCGTCCATACGTTTGGCTGCCAGATCGCCCAGGTCGCCGTCGACGTAGGGCTCGGCGAGGTTCGCGTCGAGCGGATTGTCGCCGTCCACGACGTCGGGCGGATCGTCAATCCCTTGACGGCCTCGAGTCAGGTCGAGGGTGGTGTGCTGCAGGGGATGGCATTTGCGCTCTCCGAGGAGTTCATCGTCGATCCGACGACGGGCGTTCCCGTCAACGCGCATCTCGACGACTACAAGATTCCAACGATCGCGGACATGCCCGAGATCATCATCGACTACCCGCACGTCCCGGACGCAAACCTGCCGACGACCGGCACCAAGGGCCTCGGCGAGCCGCCGATCATCCCCACCGCGGCGGCGATTGCAAACGCGTTCGCCCATGCCACGGACCGGCGCGCCGCTGCGCTGCCGCTCACGCGCGCTCGCGTACTGGAGACGCTCGCGTGAGTGGCTACACGAGGCCGACCTCGGTCGACGAGGCGCTCGAGCTCCTCACCGGTGAGGGCGCTTGTGTACTCGCGGGCGGCACCGATCTCGCCGGGCAGATCGACCGGGGCATCACCGCACCCGCGCTGCTCGTCGACCTCCAGGACGCGGGCCTCGGCGGCATCGAGCGCGACGGCGACGGTCTGCGGATCGGTGCAGCGACGACCCTGGCAGATCTCGCGGCCGACGCACTCGCTGCGCCCTATGCGGTGCTCGCGACGGCGGCGGGCCTCGCCGCCTCGCCGCTCCTGCGCAACCAGGGCACCGTCGGTGGCAACCTCTGCCAGCACACGCGCTGCTGGTACTACCGCGGCGAGGAGTGGAACTGCTGGCTCGGCGGCGGCGACACGTGCTTCGCCCAGATCGGCGACCACCGCAAGCACAACCTGGAGGAGGGTGAGTGCATCTCGGCGCACCCCTCCGACCTCGCTCCGGCGCTCGCCGTGTGCGGCGCGACCGTCGTCGTTCGCTCACTCGACGGCGAGCGGGAGATTCCGCTGCTCGACCTCTACCGCCGTCCCACGGACGACAACCGGTCGCTCATCGCGCTCGCCCGAGGCGAGCTCGTCGTCGCGGTCAGACTTCCCGCGCCGCCCGACGGGTCGGCATATCTCCGCACGGGAGCACGGCAGGCATTCTCATTCCCGCTCGTCTCGGTCGCCGCCGCTCGGCGCGGTGATTCGGTGACGCTGGCCGCAGCGGGTGTGGCGAACATTCCGCGCGCTCTCGACCCGGTCGATCCGCTCGCGGGCCTTCCCGGCCATCCGCAGAGCGCGTGGAAGCGGAAGGTGCTCGCGACTCTGGTCGAGCGGGCTCTGGCGTCGCTGTAGCTCAGCTGCCCGCGGGCGTTGTGACCGCAAGAATGTCTGCAATGTGGATGAGCATCCGAGCCGGGCGCGCGGTGAGCTCCGATTCGTCGCGATCCTCGATCTCGCCGATTCTCTCCCAGATCTCGGCTGCGACCGACAAGGCACGGCGGATCAGGTCGGCGTCCGGGACGCCGTCGACGTTCGCCTCGTGGGCGGCGTTGAGCGCGAGCCCGAGGCCTCCGGCCGGGTCGGGATGGCGCATCCAGAGGCGTGGAACGGTCATTGAGATGTACTGGTGGATGCGCGCGAGCGGGAGTGACAACGTGATCGCGTTCACGCCCCTCGGTGCGGTGAGCGTCGGGAGAGGCTCGCCGTCCCGGATCGCGAGCGCCGTTCCACCGAGCATGCCCCGTATCTCGGAGTCGTTGAACCCCGAGACCCTGGCAGCTCTGAGCGCGAGCAGCAGCTGGTTCGGCCCGCGCCCGTAGGGGTAGTCGGTGGCGAAGAGGATCTGCTGCGGTGCCACCTGGCGCATCAGATCCAGGAGATCGATGACGCCCCACAGCGAGGTGTCGAAAAAGACGCCGGGAACGTGGCCGAAATGGTGCGCGAGCCCGCCGAGGTCGGCAATGCCGGCGTGAGCGATGATCAGCCGGACATCGGCATAGCGGTCGACGAGTGCGGCAAGGTGATCCCCGATCGGCGGCAGGCCACGGCCGCCATGGATCAGGATCGGGATGTCGCGCTCGACGGCGAGGGCAAACACCCCATCGAGTCGCTTGTCGCCGACAGAAAACTTCTGCGCCCGCGGGTGGAGCTTGATCCCGCGTGCGCCGAGGTCGAGGCAGCGGATCGCCTCCTCGATCGGCCGCTCCTCGAGATCGAGTCGCACGAACGGGACTATCCGGTCGGGATCCGCGGCCGCGTAGGCGAGGGTCCGGTCGTTCGCCGCCGTGAAGGCCGGGATGCGGTCGGGCTCGTCGAGGCAGAACGCAAACGAGCCGGTGATCCCGAGCTGGTCGAACATCGCGAGCATCTCGTCGGGCCTTCCCCACATCCCGTCGATGTCGTCGCCCAGGTGTGTATGGGCGTCGAAGAGCACCGTCCCGTCGGGGACATCGGCCAGAGTGCGTTCAGCAACCTCTTCGAGAATCAGGTGCGCGCGCGAGAGAGCGTCCATGGATGCGAGTCTACGGGAGGGATTTGGAGACGCGGTGGACGTGCTCGACGAAGGCTTTCTCGGGCACCGATCCCACCCAGGCGAGACGGTCGTTCGCGACGATCGCGGGCACCGAGACGACACCGTGCCGATCGGCCGCCGCGGGGAACTCTGTCGCCTCGACGGCTGCGGCCGTGACTCGCTCGGAGGCGAGGGCACAACGGTACGCCAGCAGCACGGCCGGCGGGCAGTGCGGTCAGGTCGGGGTCACGTAGACCTCGAGCGCGACGTCTCGCTCGAGGGAGGCGAGCGTCTCGAGCGACGCGGAGGAGAGCGATGGTGCCGTGCGCCCCGCCTCGGCGATCGCGCCCACGAGCGTCGTCAGCTCGTAGCCCCAGGGCAGGCCGTGGTAGACGAGCGCGCCGGCCACCGTGGTCTTCGGCCACTGGCCCGGATTCTCTGTCTCCTTCACCGTCAGGTCGATGCGGTCGGAGAGCTCGGCAAGCTGCTCGAGGAGCAGCTTCGTCTCGTCGCCGAAGTCGATTTCGCGCCCACCGGCGAGCACCGTGATGGGAGCCGCTTCTGGGCCGAGCTCGAGCAGGATCGGCACGTCCCTCTCGAGGTCGACGAAGACCTCGCGGATGGCAGCGCGCTCGTGCTCGCCGAGCGGGTTCAAGCCGAGATAGCGGCCATCTTGTCGCCGAGGTAGGCGAGGTACGGCTGCGGGTCGATCGCGTCAGATCCGGTCAGGCGCGCGAGCGTCTCCTTCGGCGTCAGCTTCCGGCCGAAGGCGTAGAGGTTGTCACGCAGCCAGTCGGAGAGCGGGAGCAGCTCGCCGGCCGCCATCTGGTTGCCGAGATCCGGCAGCGCCTGGCGCACCTTCGCCCAGATCTGCAGCGAGATGACGTTGCCGAGCGCGTAGGTCGGGAAGTACCCGATCCCGCCGCCCGACCAGTGCACGTCCTGGAGCACGCCGTCGGAGTTCGAGGGTACATCGATCCCCAGGAACTCCTTCATTCGCGCGTTCCAGATCTCCGGCAGATCCTCGAGCGCGACCGTCCCTGCGATCAGCTCCTGCTCCAGTTCGAAGCGGAGAATGATGTGGAGCGAGTAGGTCGTCTCGTCGGCGTCGACGCGGATCAGGCCCGGCTCGGCGCGGTTGATCGCACGGACGTAAGTGTCGAGGTCGACGGCGCCGAGTTGTGTCGGGAACGCCTCCTGCAATGGTTCGTACCAATACGTCCAGAACGGCCGACTGCGCCCGACGAGGTTCTCCCAGGTTCGGCTCTGCGACTCGTTGATCGCGAGCGACGGTGCTCCGCCGAGCGGCGTGCGCATCAGCGCGTCGGCAATGCCGTGGGCGTAGAGGCCGTGGCCGGCCTCGTGCAGCGTCGACCAGACCGACTCGAGGTCGTCGGGGCGGTAGCGCGTCGTCAACCGCACGTCACGGTTCGAGAACGACGTGCAGAACGGGTGCGCGGTCGGGTCGAGGCGCCACGCGCCTTCCTCGAAGCCGAGCGTCGCGACGACGCGCTCGGCGAAGCGGCGTTGCGCATCGGGGTCGAAGTCGCCGTGGAGGAATGACGCATCGATCTCGGGCGCATTGCGGACGAGCTCGGTCAGTGCGGGGCGGAGGACGGCGAAGACCTTGCGCACCTCGGTCGTCGTCATCCCCGGCTCGTAGTCGTCGAGCAGCGCGGTGTACGGCTCGTCCGCCGGCTCGAAGCATTCGATGTAGCGCCGCTTCAGCTCGACGTTCGCACGAAGGTACGGCAGGAACGAGGCGAAGTCGTCGTTCTTGCGCGCCTCGACCCACGCGTGATGCCCGCTCGCGGCGGCGCGGGTCATCTCGACGCGGAGCTCGGTCGGCACCCGGCGCGCCTTCTCCCAGTCGCGCCGCGTGACCCGGATCAGACTCGCGTCGTCGGAGTCGTAGGGAAGCGATTCCTCGAGTGGAGCGAGGCGATCGAGCAGGCGGCCGATCTCGGGAACCGTGAAGCGATCGTGGATAATCCGACCAAGCGTTGCGAGCGATTCGGCACGCGATGGGGTGCCGAGCGGCGGCATGGACACGCGCTGCTCCCAGCCGAGGACTCCCGCGGCGCGGCCGAGATCCGAGATTTCCGCGAGGCGTTCGCGCAGAGAGGCGAGATCGTCCATTGCGGGAACCTACCGAAGCCGGGAGCCAGAGTGCTTGCATAGGATCTGCCCATGACCGACGTGCTGATCATCGGCGACACGTTCCGCTCACCGGAGCTACGCAACGAGATCCCACTCGCCGTCCCCGATCCCTTCGTCTACCTCGAGCACGACGGGGATAGGCATGTCTACGTCGGCTCGATGGAAGCGCCGCGCATTCGTGGCCTCGGCCTCGATCTCACGGTACATACGCTCGAGGAGATCGGGATCGACGAGCTTCGCGCCCAGGGCTTCGGCTACTACGAGCTCTCACTCGAGTGGGTCGCCCGCGCCTGCATACACGCCGGCGTGACAAGCGCCGTTGTTCCGCACACGTTCCCGGCCGGCCATCTCGACCGTATTCGTCAGGAGGGGATCGAGCTCACCGTCGATCAGCCGACGTTCGACGCGAGGCGCCGCGTCAAGATCGCACCGCAACTCGACGGCATCCGGCGCGCCCAGCGCGCGGCCGAGGCGGGTCTCGCCACCGGTATCGCCCTCCTTCGCAGCGCGTCCAACAACGAGGGCACGTTATGGCTGGACGGCAAGGTGCTTACGGTCGAGCGCGTCAAGCAGGCGATGGGGATCACGTTCGCCGAGTACGGTTGCACGGCCGAGGAGTTCGTTGTCGCCCCGGGACCGCAGGGTGCGGCCGGGCACGACATGGGCCACGGGCCGATCCCGTTCGGTGTGCCCGTCATCTTCGACCTCTGGCCACGGGACGACGCGTCGTCGTGCTTCGCGGACATGACCCGCACGGTCGTCGTCGGCCCCGCCTCGGATCAGGTGCGCGAGTGGCATCGCGTCACACGGGAGGCGCTCGCCGCCGCAACGGCCTTCGTCCGTGCCGGCGTCGAATGCCGTGACGTCTTCGACACGGGCTGTGACGTCTACGAGGCGGCGGGCTATCGGACGCAGCGCACGAAAGAAGCCGGCCAGGTTCTGGACAGCGGCTTCTTCCACGGCCTCGGCCACGGGGTCGGGCTCGAGGTGCACGAGGGGCCGTACATGGGATTGCTGCCGGCCGGATCGCTGCTCGCGGGCGATGTGATCACGCTCGAACCCGGGTGCTACGACCCCGCCGTCGGGGGCGTGCGGCTCGAGGATCTCGTCCTCGTGACCGCCGACGGCTGCGAGGTGCTGACGGAATTCTCGTACGACCTGGAGGTCTAGACCATGAGTGACCATACGATCGAAACGCTTTCCGGCGAGGATCGCCGATTTCCGCCTTCCGCCGCGTTCGCGGCGCAGGCGAATGTGCATGCGGACGTCTACGACGAGCCGTTCGAGGCGTTCTGGGAGCGGAACGGCAGGGAGCGCGTGACGTGGTTCGAGCCGTTCACGGAGCTCTACCGCTGGGAGTTGCCTTACGCGCAGTGGTATCTCGGTGGCAAGCTGAACGTCGCCTACAACTGCGTCGACCGTCACGTCGAGGCGGGACGCGGCGACAGGGTCGCCTATCACTGGGAGGGCGAGCCCGCCGGCGAGGCGCGGACGATCACGTATGCCGAGCTCCAGCGAAACGTGGTGCGCATGGCGAACGCCCTGAAGGAGATCGGCGTCGGCAAGGGCACCGCCGTCGCTATCTACATGGGGATGGTGCCGGAGCTCGCCGTCGCGATGCTCGCGTGCACGCGGCTCGGCGCGCCGCACACGGTCGTCTTCGGTGGCTTCTCCGCCGATTCGCTGTCGGATCGGATGAACAACATGGGCTGCGAGGTGCTCGTCACGCAGGACGAGGCGTGGCGTCGAGGGAAGCCGGTGCCGCTGAAGACCGTGGCCGACGAGGCGATGGGTGCTGCCCCCGGCGTGCGGGCCACACTCGTCGTTCGCCGGACCGGGAACCCTGTACCGATGACGGAGGGTCGGGACCGCTGGTACCACGAGCTCGAGGTCTCGGACGATCCGGCCTCGTGTCCGTGCGAGCCGATGGACAGCGAAGAGCTCCTGTTCCTGATGTACACGTCGGGAACGACCGCAAGCCCGAAGGGCATCGCGCATACGACGGCGGGGTACCTCGTCGGCGTCGCGACCACGCACTCGCTGATCTTCGACCTCAAGCCCGAGACCGACGTCTACTGGTGCGCGGCCGACATCGGTTGGATCACGGGGCACAGCTACATCGTCTACGGCCCGTTGTGCAACGGCGCGACGTCGGTGATGTACGAGGGGACGCCGGACTATCCGAATCACGAGCGCTGGTGGGAGATCATCGAGCGCTACGGCGTCACGATCCTCTACACCGCGCCGACAGCGATCAGGGCGCACATGAAGTGGGGCCACGAGCACGCCGAGGCGCACGACCTCTCGTCGCTGCGGCTGCTCGGCTCGGTCGGGGAGCCCATCAATCCCGAGGCGTGGATGTGGTATCACCGGCACATCGGCGGTGAGCGGTGTCCGATCGTCGACACGTGGTGGCAGACCGAGACGGGGATGGTGCTGATCACGCCGCTGCCGGGTGTGACGACGACGAAGCCCGGCTCGGCGACGCGACCGTTTCCCGGTATCGAGGCTGCGATCCTGAACGAGGAGGGCGAGCGGGTTGAGCAGGGCGGCGGTTACCTCGTGCTCGAGAAGCCCTGGCCGGCAATGACCCGTGGGATCTACGGCGACGACGCCCGGTTCCGGGAGACGTACTGGTCGCGATTCCCCGGCCACTACTTTGCGGGCGACGGCGCCCGCATCGACGCCGATGGTGACTTCTGGCTGCTCGGGCGGGTCGACGACGTGATGAACGTGTCGGGCCACCGGCTCTCGACGATCGAGGTGGAGTCGGTGCTCGTCGACCATCCGAAGGTCGCAGAGGCGGCCGTGTGCGGCCGTGCGGACGCGACCACCGGTCAGGCGATCGTTGCCTACGTGACGCTGAAGGGGAACGAGGGTCCGTCGGTCGAGATGCTCGAGGAGTTGCGCAACCACGTTGCACAGAAGATCGGCGCCATCGCGAAGCCGGCCAACATCGTCTTCACGCCCGAGCTGCCGAAGACGCGCTCGGGCAAGATCATGCGCCGCCTGCTTCGCGACGTGGCTGAGAATCGATCGCTCGGGGACACGACGGCGCTCGCCGATCCCTCGGTCGTTTCGGAACTCGCGTCGCGCGCCGCCGAGGCTCCGACGGACGACTGAACGCCGCTAGCTCGCGAGGAGTTGCTCGAACCGCCCGGCGTCGTCGAAGGGGCCGACGACTGCGAGCTTGAGCTGCTTGCCGACGACGTCCTGCGCGACGCGCTGGATGTCATCGGCAGTGACCGCGTCGAGCCCTGCGAGAACGGCCTCGGGCTCCTCGGCGCTTCCCTGCAATACCTCGCGGCGGAGGCCGAACATGATCGTGCCGTGCGGACTCTCGAGCCCGAGGACGAATCGTCCCTTGGCGAATGCGCGGGCCTTCTCGAGCTCTGCCATCGGGACGGGCTCCTCTGCGATCAGGCGAAGCTCGCGCGCGATCGTCGTGACGGCGTCGTCGATGCGGTCGATGTCGACGCCGGCCTGCGCATAGAGCGAACCCGCGTCGACGTAGCTCGAGTTCGTCCCGAAGACGTAATACGCAAGGCCGCGGCGCTCACGCACCTCGGTGAAGAGCCGAGAGGACATCCCGCCGCCGAGCACCGTCGCAAGCAGTTGGAGTGCGTACCGGTCGGGGTGGCCGAGCGGGTAGCTTCGGGCGCCGAGGACGATGTGGGCCTGATCGGACTGTTTGGTATGCACCTTCACGGCTGAGCCGTTAGCGGGAATCACGACCGGCTCTGGCAGCCCTGTCTCGCGTGGCTCGATCGAGCCGAGCAGCTCCTCGAGGCGCTCCGTCAGCCCATCGCCGATCTTGCCGCCGAGACCGACGACCATGCGTTCCGGCCGGTACCAGCGGTCGATGAATGACGTGAACGTGTCGCGTGTGGCCGCGCGCACGGACTCCTTCGTGCCGATGATGTCGCGCCCGAGAGGCTGATCGCCGTAGAGGAGATTCTCGTAGACGCCGCCGATGAAGTCGCGCGGCGTGTCGTGGTACATGTTCATCTCCTCGACGATGACGCCTTTCTCGCGCTCGATCTCCTCTCCGTCGAACCGCGAGTTACGAAGCATGTCGACGAGCACGTCGAGCGCGACGTCCCGCGTTCCCGCGGCGCACTTGACGTAGTAGCCGGTGTACTCCTTGCCCGTGAACGCGTTGAACTCGCCGCCGATCCCGTCGATCTCCGTCGCGATGTCGCGCGCAGTCGGCCGTCGCTCGGTGCCTTTGAAGAACATGTGCTCGGCGAAGTGGGCGATGCCGCCGATCTCAGCCGTCTCGTAGCGGGCACCTGCTGCGAACATGACGAAGCAGGAGACGGACTGCGCCTGCGGCATGGGTGCTGTCAGCACGCGGATGCCGTTGGAGAGCTGGGTGCGTTCGAAGACGGCCATTGCGCCATGGTAGATACGGCGAGTCGGCTGACGTGGGATCATGGTTCGCGTGCGGACGATCGCCGACACCGTTTCCGACCGGCCTTCTCGTGCTGCTCGTCGTTCGTGGCGTTATGGGGATGGCACCCTACTGGGTGCTCCCGCCGTCCGGCGTTCCACCTGGTCTCGGCCGACTCGGTGTCCGTCGTGATCGGTTTCTCGCTCGTCGTCTCGGTCATCCTGCAATTCCCGCTCTCGAGGGGGCTCGCTGTCGAGCCGACCCCGTTTGGAGAAGGCGCTCTCGCTCCGCTCCTGGCGGGTTCCACATGACCCACTCCGAGGCGCTTGCCGTGCTCGAGAGCGTTATTGACGCAGCGGCGGGGCCGGTGTCGGTCGTTGTCGTCGACACGCACGGCGAGGTCATCGCATCGGTCGCGATGACCGGCGCGGCGCGGGACACGTACCTCAATGCGCACCGGAAGGCATACACGGCGGCGCGCAGCGATGCATTCACGACGCGCCAGCTCGGCGAGAAGGGCGGCGACACGCCGACCGAGCTCGCGAGCTTCGATCCGTTCTTCAGCTTCTTTCTTGGTGGGGTGGCGGCGTTCCGCGAGGGCGAGCGGGTCGGCGCAGTCGGTGTGAGCGGGCTTCCCGGCGACGTCGACGAGGCGCTCGCGATCGCCTCGATCCGTGCCGCGGGGCTCGAGGCGCCTGGCTCCTGACGATCAGGCGCGGGCGACGAGCGAGCGGAGCTTCTTCCGCTCGGCTGGCAGGTAGAAGCCGACGGGCAGGAGCGCAACGGGGTAGAGGACGATCAGGCCGACGCAGAGTGGCAGGCCGGCGCCGACGACCTTGCCCAGCGTCGCAAGCGCGACGCCTACGGCGGCAGCCGTGAGGACACGCCGCCACTGGTAGGGGCAGGGGAAGATGCGCTGCGCCCAAAAGGCCATGCCGGCGAACATCACGGTGTAGGCCGCGACCGTTGCGATCGCAGCCCCCATCATCCCGTAGATCGGGATCAGCGCGAGGTTGAGCGTCACATTGACCGCCGCGGCTGCGCCCGTGATCACCCAGTTGAACTGCGTGCGCTTGGCCCGCCCGATGCCGATCGAGATCACGATGAACCCGGCGAACGAGACCGCGGCGAATGCGAGGGGGCCGACCACGCGGGACGCGCTCGAGAACTCCGGATCGGTGAGCCAGTCGACGAGCCAGGGGGAGAGCAGCGCCAGAGCCGTTGCGACCCAGGTTGAGAGGACGACGAGGTACGTGAGAACCCAGGCGTACGTGCGCTTCGCCTCCTCGTCGCTCTTGATCGAGAAGGCGAACGCCGGCCACGCGGCGCGGAAGGCAGTCAGGAGCAGTACCATCGCCGACGCGATGCGCACGCCGACGGAGTAGAGGCCGACCTCGCCCGTGTCCGTGAGCTTGACGAGGAAGAAGCGGTCGCTGAAGTTCGTCGTCCAGAGAAAGAGGGCTGACGGAACGAGCGGCATCCCGAAGTGGTTCATCCTGCGGAGCAGTCCCCGATCCATCTGGAGCCCGAGTTGCTCGCGCCGGTAGCCGAGGAGCGCCAGGTAGACGATCAGGGTTCCGATGAAGTTGCCGACGATGACGCCGAGCGGCCCCTTCTCGAGGACAACGACGAGGAGCACGGTTCCGCCGATCGTCAGCACGACATTCGTGAGGCTCGCGATCACGAATGCGACCGGACGTTCCTCGACCCGGAAGAGCGAAGTCATCTGCTCGTAGTTCATGTTGGCCCAGAGGGCGACCGCACTCGCGCGCACGAGGTTCGCGGAGTCGGGGTCGCCGAAGAGCCAGTCGGAGATCGGCGCTGCGAGCGCGACGACGAGCACGAGGCCGAGCGTCGCCATCGTCATCGTGAACCAGAACGACGTGCGGAGAACGAGCCGTCGACTGTCGTGGTCGTCGGCGTCGAAGTAAAAGCGGAAGAAGGCGGATGAGATGCCGAAGCGGAGGACGATCGTCAGAACGATGACCACCGCAATCAGCGTCTCGATCTCGCCGTAGTCCCCTTTCGAGAGATACCGCGTGTAGAGCGGCAGCAGGAGGACGGCGAGGATCCGCGACACGAGGCCACCAAGGCCGTAGATCGCAGACTGCTTGCCGAGCCGACTGAGCTGGCCGGAGAGCGCCATCAGAGTCGAGCGTAGACGTCGAGGAGGCGGTCGGTGATCCGCTCCTGGTCGTGGACGAGCTCGACGTAGGCTCTCGACGCCTCGCCGAGACGGCGTCGCTCTGCCGCGTCGGCGACGAGTGGGCGCAGCTGCTCGCGGAGGGTCTCGGCGGTAGCGGAGATAATCGGCACCTTCGTGTCGAACGCTCCCTCCGTCCGCCGCACCGCCTCCTCATGGAGGAAGGTGACGAGCGGCTTGCCGAGCGCCATGCACTCGATCGCGAAGAGCCCGTACCAGCCGGCGTTTAGCTGGTCGACGACGATGTCCGCGTTCCGGTAGCGCTCGAACGCCTCGTCGTGATGGAGCCCCTCGACGATCTCGAGATCGGCATCCAGTCCCTCGACCGCCGCGATCACGTGCTCCGTGCCCTTGCGCCCACGGGACGAAGGCGCGTGGAGGATAACGGGCCGCGCTCTCTCTGACGGTGGGGTGGGATCGAGATTCGAAAGGTCGATGCCCGGCGGGATCACGTTGGCCCCCGGCACCCAGCGGATCGCGTCATAGCTGCCCACGATCTCGGCGCCGGCCTTCTTGCCGTAGGCGAGCTGCTCGGGCGTCTTGCCGCGAATGTCCGAGCCGAGGTAGTGCATCACGGATCTCCTGCGCGTCGCGCGCAGGATCGGAAACTGGAGCGACTGCGGGACGAGCGTGAGGCCGAAGATGAAGTGGAAGACGTCCGTCCTCGGCAGCAGGCGCGCGAGGGCGCTCCACTGCGTTGCCTGGCGGCGAGCGAAGCCTCCCGAGCGATCGAGGGAGACGTCTGCCTCCGGATGGAGGCCGTAGCGCTCGAAGACCACGAGCTTCGCATCGATGCCTCGTCGCCGGAGAGCCTGCGCGAGCGTCCACGGGACGCCCGCGGTGTTGACCGGGCACAGTGTGACGCGCAGGGGACGGCCGGATCGCGGCAGCGCACCGGCGTCCCCCGGCTCGCGCTCACCCTGGTCGTCGCCGTCGCTCGGGAGCAACTGGCTCACAACCGGCGCACTCCCGGCACGGACACGTCACACCTGTCGCGATACCGTGCCTGTGCCTTGCCCCTGGGAGGGTGGGGGTTAGGGATGGTCGTCACGGCCGGGAGCCTACGGTCAGGCGTCCCACTCGAGCTGGTCGAAGTAGCGCAGCGCCGTTCGGCCGGGTCTGATCTTCTCCCGCAGCGCCACAAGCTCCTCCGCCGAGATCTCGCCGAGCGCGCGCTTCACACCGAGATACGGGATATTCAGATCCTCCTGGTAGACCACCGTCGAGATCCGCGGATTGATCTCGATCACGTAGTCGCCGACGAGCTGGATGTTGAAGAAGTGCTCGATCTCGAGCTCGGCGACGATGCGGTTCGCAACGTCCATCAGCGCGTCGTCCTCGAGCGTGACGAAGTACATCGCAAGTCCGGCGCGCATCGCCTCGCGCGTCTTCGGGTGCCCGAGAAGGATGCGCTCGCCGTCCGCGATTCCGTCGATCGTCCGCTCGCCGCCCATCGCGAGCTCCATTACGAGGAGGTCGGGGCCACCCTCGGAGGGCAGGAGCTCAACGGCCTCCTCGAGTCGCATCGCGACCGATCCCGGTCTCTCGTTCAGCAGCTGGTGCGCCCGGTCGACGGTCGGATCGAGGATCCGGAAGCCGCGCGAGCCCGACGAGAACACGGGCTTGAAGCAGACGGGCACGTCCGGGTAGCCGAGCTCCCGTGCCGCGTCCTCGACCTCGGTGGCGCCGTTGACGCGCCGGAACTCCGGCGCCGGCAGCCCCAGCCGGTGCAGGAACTCGTACGTCTCGGCCTTGTCGTTCGAGCGGAAGATCGCGTCGGGCTTCGAGACCAGGACCGGCACGGGGAACGTGTCGCGATGGTCGGCGAGCCCCTCGAGGTCGAATGACGACTGGGGCAGCACGCAGTCGGCACCCTCTTGCTCGACGATCGCCTGGACCGCGTCCGCGAATGCGGGGTCTGCGCCTGCCGGGACGATGTGGAATGAGTCGCAAAGGTGTCGCCCGACCGAGCGCTCGGACATGTCGGTGCCGACGAGCCGTACGTCGCGCTCGCCGTTCTCGCGCAGGCCGCGCAGGAGCGCTGCGGTACCCGGTGCGCCCGAGGCGGTGACGACGACGGTGATCGGCTTCAGTGCCACGTCTGGCCCAGTCTGCCGCAGACATGGTGTGCCTGAAGCCTCACCCGAGATCGATCCGGTCGTCCGCGAGCTGCTGCAGCCGCCGGGCCTTCTCGGCTTCCAGCATCGCTCGCATCGTCTGCCCCATCGTCTCCCCGGGGTACGCCCAGATCTCGGGGTGGGTGAGAAGCTGGAGCCACGGGAACGCGCTCGCCCGCAGTTCGTCATGGGGGCAGCCGGAGCGCCAGTGCTGATTCGAGTCCGACCTGTACGTCGCGGGGTCGAACCATGGCTCCTGCATCACGTTGATCCGACCGTCGGCGAGTGGCGCGCGCATGTAGTCGGGGTCGGGGTTGTGCCAGGCGACAACCGGGTCGAAGCGATCGTCGAGGAGTGCATTCGGGTAGACGGCATGGAGGGCGACCCGATGACCGAGCTCGTGGAGACGGTCGATCGTTGCGACGCCCTCGGACGAATCGAGGTTGTAGAACACCGACTCGGTCATCAGGAAGTACGTCGCTCCGGCTCCCGCGTCGTGCTCGACCTCCGCCATCGAAACGGCGGCATCGAGCGAGAGGTCAACGTCATGCCGGAGGATCACCGACCCTTCCGCTGGAGCTCCCGCGAAGTGCGCGAACCGGTAGCCCCCCTCCCGGGCCGCGGCGACGATCTCGGCGTAGTGCGCGAGGTCGAACGAGCAGCTCACGGTGCGACCTCGACCGTGAGGAGCCGAGCCGCCGCCTCGGCTCTGTCGAGAGCGGCGACGTTCGTGTCAGCCACCGCGATCACGTAGCCCCGCCGATCGCCGTCGAGGCGGACAGGGCGGATCGTCTCGCCGACCTGCAGATACGTGTCGGCCTGCACGACGCCCTCGGCCGAGAGCACAGGCTCGAGCGAGCCGATGCGCGTCACGCGCCCCGTGGGCAGGGGGCCTGGCTCCGCCGTGAGGAAGCGAATCGCGAGCGGCTGCTGGAACTGCGGCCGCGCAACGTCGTCGGGGACCGGTTCGCCGAGCGCGAACCGAAGTGCCACATCGACGAGGTCGACGCCGGTCGCGTGGCGCACCAGGTCGGACATCTGGCCACCCGGGATCCGCGCGGCGACCTCGACAACGGCGACGGAGCCGTCCGGGTGCGCGATGATCTGCGGGAACGCAATGCCGTCGCGTAGACCGAGCACCTCGACGGCGCGCGTCGCGACCTTCTCCGAGAGCTCGAGCTGATACCCGTAGGTCGACGCGGGATAGACGTGGATCCAGCCAACGCCAAAACCGATGCCCGGCGGCCGGAGTCGATCCGACAGGGTCACGACCTCCGCGGTGCCCTCACGGGTAATCACGATCCCGTTCATCTCCGTCCCCTCGACGAACCCCTCGAGGATGCACTCCTGCTCCGCTGACTCGGCGAGTGACGCGTGCAGATGTCGGTCGAGGTCGTCCTCGCTCTCGATCCGGAAGATGCCGCGCTGGCCGCCCGAGTCGGCGGGCTTCAGGACGCAGGGAACCCCGACCGTCTCGAGTGCGCGTCTGCCCTCGACGAGCGAGCGGACGGCGGCGAACGGTGGCTGTGGCACGCCCTCCTCGGCAAACGCGCGACGCATGACGATCTTGTTGCGCATCCGGTGCGCGACAGTCGTGCCGATCGTGGGCAGTCCGAGACGCTCGGTCACGGCCGCCACGATCGGAACTGCGCGGTCCGCAGAGACGGTCAACGCCCCGTCGACACTGTGACGTCGCGCAACCTCGGTGACCGCGTCGATGTCGGTGAAGTCGACGGCCTCGCCGACGTCGGCGGCCTGGAGGCCGAGTGCGTCGGGGTTCCGGTCGACCGCCACGACACGGATGCCCTGGTCACGCGCCTGCAGGATCGCACGACGCTGGTGGCGCCCGGCGCCGACGAAGAGAACGGTCTTCACTGGTGCACGATGCTAGACGACGTCACGGCGAGGCCGGCCACGGAAGCAGGAACGCCACACGTTGCCAACGGGCGATCTCGCACCCGTTCGTCCGGCTGAGCCTGACCCAGAGCGGGAACCCAAGAACCAGGCCGGTGACCCGCGCGGTCGACGGCCCTCCGTAGATCTCGGTGCAGGCCATATTCGGCGGTGTCGGGCGGAACGCAGCCCGACCGAGACGTTGCAGTCGAGCGCATGCGAGCGCAGGGCTTCGCACCGTCCCGGTCGCCTTCGCGGCGCAGCGGAGCGTCAGGACACGCGGCTTCGAGCCGGCATCCGCGCGGAACTCGATCTTCAGCGCGATCAGTCCCGCCGAGGCTGCGGTGGGGAAAGCCGCGCAGACGACGACGAGGAGCGGCGCGAGAAGGCGGCGACGGATCATCCGTGGAGGATACGTCGCTAGACTCGCCGCGTGGCTCTCAGCGGCAAGAGAATCGTGATCACGGGCGGTGCCGGGTTCATCGGCACGACGCTCGCGCGTCGACTCGTCGACGCCAACGAGGTGATCGCGTTCGACAACCTCCACCGCAACGTGCTCTCGGGCATCGATCTCGGCGACCACCCGAACTTCACCTTCGTCCAGGGCGACGTCATGGACGTCGAGGGGCTCACCGAGGCAATGCGGGGCGCGACCCACATCGTCCACGCAGCGGGAATCGCCGGCGTCGACACCGTTCTCGCGAGTCCGGTCCGGACGATGCGCGTCAACATGATCGGCACCTACTACGCGCTCGAGGCAGCCCTTGCAACGAAGGACACCGTTGAGCGCATGCTCGAGTTCTCGACGAGCGAGGTGTTCGGCGCGCACGCCTTCAACGTCGGCGAGGGCCAGGTGACGACGATCGGATCAGTCAAGGAGGCCCGCTGGACGTACGCCGTCTCCAAGCTCGCAGGCGAGCACATGTCCCACGCCTACCACGCCGAGTTCGGGCTGCCCACCGTCTCCGTACGCCCGTTCAACATCTTCGGTCCCGGCCAGATCGGCGGCGGAGCGATCCGCGCCTTCATCGAGGCCGCCCTCGACGGTCGCGACCTGACTATCCACGGCGACGGTTCGCAGATCCGGGCCTGGTGTTACGTCGACGACATGGTCGAGGGCACGCTCCTCGGGCTCGAGCACCCGAACGCCGTGGGGGAGAGCTTCAACATCGGGAACGCGCGCTCTGCGGTCACGATCTACGACCTGGCTCGGCGGATCAAGATGCTCTCGGGGGCGAAGGGCGAGATCGTCTTCACGCCACTCGACTACGTCGACGTCGAGCTCCGGATCCCGAACATGGGAAAGGCGCGCGAGCTCCTCGGATTCGAGGCGCAGGTGGAGCTCGACGAGGGCCTCGAGCGCACGATCGACTGGTTCCGGACGAACAGCCCAACAGGAACGTGAGCGAGCCGATCCGCCTCGCGCGCCCCGACGTCGGGGAGGCCGAGCTCGCTGCGGTCGCCGAGGTCGTTGCGACCGGAATGCTGACGATGGGGCCGAAGGTCGGGGAGCTCGAGTGTGCGCTCGCAGGCGCCTGCGGAACGTCTGATGCAGTCGCGGTCTCCTCGGGGACGGCGGCGCTCCACCTGGCGATGATGGCGCTCGGGATCGGGCCGGGTGACGAGGTGATCGTCCCGGCGTACACCTTCCCCGCGACGGCAAACGCTGTCGAGCTCTGTGGGGGGAAGGCGGTCATCGTCGATGTCGATCCCGACACGTTCAACCTCGACATCGGCCTCGTCTCGACTGCCTTGACGCCACAAACGAAGGCCGTCATCCCCGTCCATCTCTTTGGTCGGCCCGTTCCCTGGGCGGAGCTTCGGGCCGTTGTACCGGAGGAGGTTGCCCTCGTCGAGGATGCAGCCGGTGCGCTCGGCGCCCGCTACCGCGGCACGCTGTGCGGCTCGCTCGGCGTCATGGGCTGCCTCTCCTTCCACCCGCGCAAGATCGTCACGACAGGGGAGGGGGGTGCGGTCACGACGAGCGACGCGGGGCTCGCCGACGCGATCCGGCGCTTCCGCCATCACGGGATCGTCACGCGCGGCGACTACGACATTCCCGAGCCCGGCTTCAACTACCGCATGCCCGATCTCCTCTGTGCGATCGGGATCCCTCAGGTCAACCGTCTCGAGGAGCTGCTCGCGGCGCGCGAGCGGGTTGCCGGGTGGTACACCGAGCGGCTCCAGCACCTCGTCCTCACCCCACGTGCCGCCGATGGTGATCGCCACGGCTGGCAGGCCTACGTCGTCCAGCTCGACCGCCGCGACGAGGCGCTGCAGTCGCTGCGCGCCGAGGGGATCGAGGTACAGATCGGAACCTACGCGCTTCACCATCTCGGTGCCTACCGCGACCAGGGCCCGTTTCCCGGCGCCGACCGCGCCTTTGCCCGCGCGCTTGCGCTGCCGTTCGCGACGACGATGACCGAGGCCGAATGTGACCGTGTCGCCGAAGCGCTGACGCGGTTCGCGTAGCAAGGAGGTCGGGGCGAGGCTTCAGCCTCACCCCCGGGTGCCCGCTCCTTGCAGCGCATGAGCTTGACAAGAAGCAGTAGTGAGTCAATACTCACTACTCTGAGCCCGGCCGCCCCACGCCAGACCGCCGACGAACGCCGGATCGCGGTGCTCGACGCAGCGACGGTCGAGTTCGCGCGAAAGGGGCTCCACGGCGCCTCGACCGAGGACATCGCCCGGGCGGCCGGCATCTCGCAGCCGTATCTCTTCCGGCTCTTTGGCACGAAGAAGGAGCTGTATCTCGCAACGGCAAAGCGCACCGTCGACGACCTCTATCAGGTGTTCGCCGAAGCGGCGCAGGGGAAGACCGGCGCCGAGGCGCTCCATGCGATGGGCGCCGCCTACGAGACGATCCTGAACGACCAGAACCGGCTGATGCTGATGCTCAAGTGCTGGGCCTCGTGCGACGACCCGGAGATCTGCGAGGGCGTCCGCAGCGCTTGGCGCGACCTCGTCGACCTCGCCGAGCGCTCGTCCGGCGAGTCGTCTGAGGATGTAAGCGCGTTCTTTTCGAAGGGCGTACTCCTGACCGTCCTACAGGCGATGGGAGCCTTCACGCGACCCGAGCCATGGTCGAACCGGCTCGTCGAGGGATGTCAGGCAGGGATGACGCAGTAGACCAGACCTCTCTTTTTTTCACCTAATAGTAAGTGACTAATCACAACCAATTACACGACAGGAAAGGAAGACACCGACAATGACCGACCGCAGCACGACCCTCTGGACGTTCGCGATCACCTCGATCGCACTCTTCATGGTCTCCCTCGACAACCTCGTCGTCTCGACGGCGATCCCCGTCATCCGCACCGACCTCAACGCGTCGCTCGAGGATCTCTCGTGGACCGTCAACGCGTACACGCTGACGTTCGCCGTCCTGCTCCTCACGGGAGCCGCGCTCGGTGACCGCTTCGGCCGGCGACGCATGTTCGCGATCGGCGTCGGCATCTTCACCGCCGCATCCGTCGTCGCGGCTCTCGCGCCGAACGTCGAGGTCCTCAACCTCGCGCGGGCGATCCAGGGCCTGGGTGGTGCGATCGTCATGCCGCTCACGCTGACCATCCTCTCCGCCGCGGTTCCGCCCGCGAAGCGTGGCCTCGCACTCGGTGCCTGGGGCGCGATCGGTGGTGTTGCGATCGCCCTCGGGCCGGTCGTCGGCGGTGCCGTCGTCGAAGGCTTCTCGTGGCAGTACATCTTCTGGCTCAACGTTCCGATCGGCATCCTTCTCGTTCCGCTCGCTCTCCTTCGACTCACGGAGACGCACGGGCCGGCGGGCAAGCTCGACCTTCCCGGCGTCGGGCTCGTCAGCACGGGCATGCTCGGGATCGTGTGGGGTCTGATCCGTGGCAACGAGCAGGGCTGGACGAGCCCTGAGATCCTCGCGGCCTTCGGTCTCGGTTCCGCCCTCGTCGCGGCGTTCATCGCGTGGGAGCTGCGCGCCCCTGCGCCGATGTTGCCGATGAAGTTTTTTCGCAACAAGGCGTTCTCCCTCGCGAACCTCGCCTCCCTGTTCATGTTCTTTGGGATGTTCGGATCGATCTTCCTCCTCACCCAGTTCTTCCAGACCGTTCAGGGCTACTCGCCGCTCGGCTCGGGGCTCCGCATCCTCCCGTGGACGCTGGCGCCGATGTTTGTCGCCCCGTTCGCCGGTGCGATGTCCGACCGGGTCAGCCCCAAGCGGATCCTCGGGATCGGCCTGACGCTGCAGGCGATCGGGCTCGGCTGGATCGCCTTCATCACGACTTCGTCGGCCCCCTACGTCTCGTTCGTCATTCCGTTCACCCTCGCGGGCGTTGGTATGGGTCTCTTCTTCACCCCGATGGCGAATCTCGTGCTCTCGTCTGTCCGTCGGGAGCAGGAGGGTCAGGCGTCGGGCGCCAACAACGCGATTCGCGAGCTGGGCGGCGTCTTCGGCGTCGCAGCCCTGGCATCGGTCTTCGCTCGCTCCGGCGGGTACGAGACGGGCCAGACGTTCGTCGACGGTGCAGTTCCCGCGCTCTGGATCGGCGCCGTCGTCGTCGGTCTCGGAGCCGTGGCTGCGCTCGCTATTCCGAGCGTGCGCCGCGAGCGCGCGGTCGAGAGCGAGGCACTGACGCCGGTCGCAGACGCAGCCTGAGCGACCCGGGTGGCCGGGGCCGAGGGCGCCTTGTGCGCCCCCGCCCCGGCCTCTCCTGCTTCTCTCGCGGGGTGTCCAGCAACCGTAGACCCGAGATGATCTTTGCGGGCCACCCCAGTCCATGTCGATTGCGGTCGTGCGGCGCTGACAGCGATGCTGACTCCTGTCAAACGTTGTGAGACGCCACACTACGTGACGTGACTCACCTCATCACGACCCGTGCTCGCACCGTCACGTTCGTCTCGGCCGCCATCTTCGTCATCGCCTTCGCGATCGGCAGCACCGTTATTCCCAGGATGGACGCAGGCTCGGCGCAGTTCGCCGACCTCTCCTCCGAGAGCCGGCTCGCGAACCTCGAGGTCGAGGAGAGAACGGGCGTCGAGGCGGATCCCGGCATCCTCGCGCTCGTCCAGGGCGGCCCCGACGCGGTCGAGCGGGTCAGGAGGCGGATCGACGAGGATCCCGCGGTCGCCCGCACCGTCGTCGACGGGAACGACGTCGTGCTCGTGTTCCTCAGGGCGCGCGGTGGCGATGCCTCGAAGGACGCCGCCGATCGTCTCACCGAGGCGTTTGCCGGCGATTCGCAGGTGCGCCTCGGCGGCGGTGCGATCGCGTCGCGGCAGGTGACCGAGGCGATCCAGAAGGACCTCAAACGCGCCGAGCTGATCGCGTTTCCGCTCGTCTTCCTCCTCTCGTTCTGGGTCTTCCGCGGCCTCATCGCCGCATTTCTGCCGCCGCTCGTCGGCGCAGGCGCGATCGCCCTCACGTTCCTCGGGCTCCGTGTCGCGATCGAGGTTCACTCACTGTCGGTCTTCGCGCTCAATCTCGTCACCGGCCTCGGGCTCGGGCTCGCGATCGACTACTCGCTGTTCATCGTCTCGCGCTGGAGGGAGGAGGCTGCCGTGCACGGCCACGGGCCGGAGGCGCTCGCCGCGACGATGCGAAGTGCGGGGCGCACCGTCTTCTTCAGCGCCGTCACCGTCGCCGCCTCGATGAGCTGCCTGCTCGTCTTCCCGCAGCAGTTCCTCTACTCGATGGGCCTCGGCGGAGTGCTCGTTGCCCTGGCTGCCGGTCTCGTCGCGCTCCTCCCCCTGCCTGCGTTCCTCTACTGGCTCGGGCCGCGGATCGACTCACTCGCGCCACGTCGCCTGCAGCAGGTTCCATCCGGCGGTCGCTGGGGCCGTCTCGCTGCGTGGGTGATGCGAAGGCCGGGGCGAATCGCGGCGATCTCCGCCACGTTTCTGATCGTCCTCGCGCTGCCGGCGCTCGACGTCAACTTCGTCGGCGTCGATGCCACGACGCTTCCCTCGTCGGCGAGCGCGCGGCAGGTCGCCGAGGCGCTCGATCGAGACGGCACTCGGGGGACATACGCGCCGATCACCGCGATCATGGATCGGGCACCCTCGGCCGAGGTGACGGCGCGCCTTGCGTCGGCCCCTGGCGCCGCAGCGGTGCTTCCGCCCCGGGAGATTGCGAATGGGTTGTGGCGCCTCGATCTGCTGCCGCGAGAGGAGGGGCTCGCCGACCGGACACAGCAACTCGTGCGAACGGTGCGGGCCGAGCTCCCGGAGGCGCGCGTCACCGGCCAGACCGCCGGATTCGTCGATCAGCAATCGTCCCTCGGGGCCCATCTGCCGTGGGCGCTTGCGATCCTCGCGCTCACGACGTGCACGCTGATCTTCCTCTTCACCGGTTCGGTCGTTCTGCCGCTGAAGTCGCTCGTGATGAACGTGCTCACGCTCGGCGCCTCGTTCGGGATCCTCGTCGTCGTCTTCGAGTGGGGACGTGGCCTTCCTGGCCTCGAGTCGACCCAGCCGATCCTCCTCGCCGCGACGGCATTCGGTCTGTCGACGGACTACGCGATCTTCCTCTTCTCGCGGATCAAGGAGGCGCGCGACGGCGGCCTCGAGAACCGTGAGGCCGTGGCCGACGGGCTCGAGAGAACTGGACGCCTGGTCACGGCAGCGGCGCTCCTCTTCTGCGTTGCGATCGGGACGTTCGCGACGTCCGGAATCTCGTTCATCCAGGAGCTCGGAGTCGGGACAGCCGTCGCGGTCGCGCTCGACGCGACGATCATCCGCGCCCTGCTCGTACCGAGCCTGATGGCGCTGCTCGGGGAGTGGAACTGGTGGGCTCCAGGGCCGCTACAAAGGCTGCACGCGCGGTTCGGCCTCTCCGACTAGAGGATCTCGCCGCTCGCGGCGCGGGTCGTTACGCTCAGCATCCGATGGCCGACACGAATCCGTACTCCACTGATCCGAGCGCGAGCGTCGGGGCAGCGCCTGCCCTCTCGGTTGTCGTCACGCTCTACAACGAGGCCGGCTCGCTCCCCGAGCTCCATCGGAGAACGGTCGAGGCCCTCACCGAGCTCGGGCGATCGTTCGAGGTCGTCTACGTGGACGACGGATCGACGGACGGCACCTTCGCGATCCTCGAGGAGCTTCACGCCGCCGATCAACGTGTTCGCGTGATCCGCTTCAAGCGGAACTTCGGGCAGCATCCGGCGATGCACGCGGGCCTCGCGCGATCGAGAGCCGACATCATCGTGACCATGGACGGCGACCTCCAGAACCTCCCGGAGGACATCGCGAAGCTCGTAGCGGCGATCGACTCGGGGTACGACGTTGCGAGCGGCCGCCGTGCTGCACGCAACGACTCCTGGGGACGCACGCTCCCCTCGCGCCTGATCAACGGGATGCTGCGGCGATTCACGCACGTCGACATCTCCGACTTTGGCTGTGCCTTCAATGCGTACCGGCGGGGCGTCGTCACGCCGATGCTCGGCTCGATCGGGCGGCAGAAGTTCACGAAGGCGTTGATCCTCTCTGGCGGCGCCTCGGTGATCGAGGTCGACGTCGGTCACGCTGCTCGCCAGGGGGCGTCGCGCTACTCACCACTCCGGTTGACGCGTCTCGCCCTCCACGTGCTCGCGGGCTTCTGGCCGCAGCCGATCCAGTGGGCGGGGGTCATTCTCGGATTCGTCTGCACGCTCGCGGCAACCGCTCTCGGGATCTACGCCGTCGCGGACTGGATCGGCGAGTCGGATTTTCCGGGCCCGCTGTTCCTCGGCGCCGCGGTGATCTTCGTCCTCGGCGTGCAGGGATTCGTGCTCGCCCTCGTTGGGGAGTATCTCGCTCGTATTCAACGCGAGGTCGAGGGCCGGCCGTTGTACGCGATAGACCGCGAGCTGTGATGAGCTGGGGCAGGGCCGCGGTGGGAGAGCGTATCGCACCCCTGCCCCAGATCATCATAGCTGATGCTTGCTGCCGCGCTTCGCGCGGATCCTGAAGCCGGGGGCCCACCGGTGCCCCCCGGCCCCCCCCGGACTACGTTTACTCCACGGTCCGGTCTAACCTTACCAAGGCAGGGGGTTCGGTAAGCCCCTTTCGGAACGCGAAGCGCCCCTCCCCACCCGCAACTGCTTCCTACACG
>JAJAZN010000117.1 GCA_026785685.1 Thermoleophilia bacterium | reverse complement strand
GTCGCCGGCGGCGCGGGCTCCGGCTGGGCGACAGACCCGATCGACGGCCTCGTCTGGCGGGTCGATTCCCGAAGGGGACAGTTGACGATGCGGACGATCGCGGTCGGATTCGGCGCGACTGGGATCGCCTTCGGACACGGCTCCGTCTGGGTGAGCAACGGTGTTCAGGGCACGCTGACGCGGATCGACCCGCGGACGAACAGGCCGTCCAGGACGATCTCGCTCGTGAACGCAGCCCAGAGCGTCAGCGTCGGGGCCGAGGGCGTCTGGGTATCGGTCGGAGGGTCGCGACCCGCTGCGGCGAGCGGTACGACCGACGCCCTGCCGCAACCGCCGTGCGGGAACATCGTCTTCGAAGGAGCCGGGAAGCCCCGCTTCCTGATCGCGTCCGACCTTCCTCTCCAGGGCGGATCCCGAGCGAACGCACTCTCGATGATCGAGGCGACCGAACTAGTGCTGCGCGCGCACGCATTCAAGGCGGGGAGGTTCACGGTCGGCTACCAGTTCTGCGACGACGCGACAGCGCAGGCGGGCGGCTTCGAGTACGAGAAGTGCGCGGCGAACGCAAGCGCGTACGTCGCCCACCGTCGAGTTTTCGGCCTGATCGGCGCCTACAACTCAGACTGCTCGCTCGTGCAGATTCCGATCGCAAACCGCGCCTCGCTCGCCATGATCTCCCCATCGAACAGCGCGATCGGGCTCACTCGCGCCGCGCCCACGTCGCCTCGGGGTGAGCTCGCGAGGCTGTACCCGACCGGCGAACGGCACTACGCCCGGATCTTCCCGGCCGACGACATGCAGGCTGCAGCCGGCGCGCTCCTCGCCCGGAGGTTGGGCTGCGCGAGGACCTCGATCCTCCAGGAGAGGTACGGGGGTTACGCCATCGACGTGGCGACCTCGTTCGCTCGTGCAGCTCGACGACTCGGCCTGACCGTCGTCGGCCCAACCCGGTGGGATCCGGCCGCGACGAGCTACGCGCCGCTGGCGCGTTCGACCGGCCGCGCCGGCGCCTCTTGTGTCTTCCTCGCGGGCGGTGTTCACTCGAACGGGGGCCGGCTCCTGCGCGACCTTCGCTCGACGCTCGGGCAGGAAATCGCGATCATCGCCTCCGACGGTTTCTCCAGGGTGAGCGACGTCGTCGCAGCAGCAGGGCCTGCGGCCGACGGGCTCTATGTGAGCGTCCCGGGCGTCCCGACCGACCGGCTCGGCCCGGCAGGTCAAAGGTTCATCGAGCGGCTCAGCCGCACCCGCCCCGCAGGAGAGAAGCCCAGTTTCTACTGGGGAACCTACGCCGCGCAGGCCGCCGAGCTCCTCCTCGACGCGATTGCGAACTCCGACGGAACGCGAGCCTCCGTGCGGAGGAACCTCCTCAAAGCGCGAGTCGAGAACGGGATCCTCGGCAGCTTCGGCTTCGACGAGAACGGCGACGTCGAGCCGAGCTCCATCACGATCCTCCGGGTCCGGGCCGGCGGCGAGGGCATGTCCCCAGGGACACCCGACTTCGCGGACGGCGCGATCGTCGATCGGGTTCTCACACCGCCGGCGCGGCTCGTTCGCGACGATTGAGCGAGCGCCGATCGAGCAGGCGCTGCTCCCGCAGATAGGTGCCAGGCTGGGCCGTCAGGGCAGACGGCGGAGAAGGCGTGGAACTGATGGAGATAAATCCTAGGTCGGGCCGGCTGGTCTTGTGACTCGCCAAGGCGACGATGCGCGGCCTCGACCTGCCAGCAAGACCGGAGCGCGACGCTGGCGCTGGTCTGGGACGTGACGGTGGAACCAGTGACGGATGAGAGGCTTTGCTCGCGACCACTGTCCCGAGGAACTTGTTCTACGCTCAGCCAGCCGCCTCCGGACGCGACGTACTAGTCGCCGGCGGCGCAAACGGGCTCAGCATTACTTGCGATCAGGTGATCGACGAGATGAAGACGTCACCCCCGTCCTGCTCGGGGCGGGTGAGCGACTCCCCGACAACCTCGAGGCGGCCCCTCGGGCTTCGAGTCCGCTGACCTAACGAGCTCAGCCGCCGTGGCTCACTTCACCTACGTCCGCAGGGCGAGGCAGTGACGAATCGTCCGGTCGTATCTCATTGCGCGCTCTCACCCAAGTTAGGAAGGAGGCCTCGCGAACTATCGCAATCGCTATCGCGCGCCTACCCGAGAAGTACCGAAATAGGCCTGTCTAAGCCGTTTGCAGCGCAACCTCAGCGGGTCTTCAAAACCTGTGCGGTGTGGTAACCCCACGCTCGGTCGGTTCGACTCCGGCGCCGCTCCGTAAAGCCGTTTCTGGCGTGTTTGCGCCGATCGTTGCCTTCTCAGGCTCTCGTGTGAGCGCGCGCTATTTTCCGTTCAAGTCCGCTCAAGACCGCCTGAGGTGTGGGGTCGGCTATCGCAAAACTATCGCGCAGGCTCGCGATCGAGCGCATTTCGGAGCTTGGCAATCCGCTGTCGTAGTGGCGTACTCGGCGCATCCCTGAGGTTAAGCGGTGGTCGATGCGTGCGAGCACGCATCGTTCGAGATCCTCGAGGGTGTCAGCGTCGGGGAACGGGAACGCCCACGGACAACTGGTTCCTGATCCACGAAGTGAGGATTGCGTCGGATCCCGGCGCGAGCCTTTTCGGGCCCGGGACTGCGAGGCCGAGTTGACCGTGCAGGATGCTCGCGAGCGTCAACCGGAACGTTGAGCCGCGAATCCGGCCGCGGATGTGCTGTCCTCCGACGCGCTTGCGAAGTGTGCTCTTGCCCGTCTTTCCCGACGGCCACTTCGTCGCCCCGGTCAGTCCGGCGTAGATGAGCCCTTCGTCGACGTCAAACCCAAGACCCCTTTTGCGAGCATGCCCGCCCCGCCGGCGTCCACCCACCTCGAGTACATGCCGGGCTGGTCGAGCGCGCTGAGACCGCCCGGCCAATCGAAGCCTCGCACGAGTTGCGCGTGCTCGCAGAGCGCGTCAAAGCCCTCGTGGACCTCTTGTGGGGTTGCGATACGCCTTCTCGTTGCCAACTTGGCTCGCGCCCGGTACCAGGAGATTTGGGTGCCGACACCGCCGATTCTGGCTGTTGAAGCCTCAACCAGAGCGCCCCTTGCCATCAGTGGTGGTTCTACCGCGCAGCGGTACGAGCCACCCGCATGAATCTCGAACCTGCGGCCCTCAAGAGAGCCAAGTCGTTCTGTAAGTGCCGCCACCACGGTCTCACCCCACTCCCTCTGTGCGGCGACTGGCATCGACTGCATCGAGACGTCATAGGCCGCGATCCTCTCGTTTGGGTCGAGCAGCCCATGGAGAGCGCTGAGAATGAACCAGTCCGAGCACCGGCCATCCGCATACGCGCTACGGGACTGCCACAGCGGCGAAACATAGAGATCACGAGCCGCATGGACACCGTTGCGCTTCCCTTGACGCAGCCTAGAAGAAGAACGGGATACACGGTTGCAGCACAGGAGCTCGCGGGGCCTCATCGGTCTAACCGGTGCAACCTCCCGCTCTACGACCGAGCATGCCGCGCGGGCCATGTCCTCGGAGCGACCAGCGCGACCTGACATTGGTGGTTTCAGGACGATGCCGACCCGTAGAGATTAGGGGATCGTGTGGTCTTTGTCCGCGGTGGTGTTCATCAGGTTGCGTACGCGCGCGCACTCGAGCGCCTGACCGGAGCGGACCTGATGAAGTTGTTCCCTTCGCCCCGCCGCCGCTGTCTTCAACGGCCCTCACCCCGAAACCGGGGAGGAGCTGATCGTCTCTGACGAGTCGCCCGAAGGGTTCCCAGCACACGACCTTCCCTCACAGCCTGCTGTCTTCGCACCCGACTACAGCCCGGAAGACATCTCAGCAATCGCGGAAAAAGTTCGTGTCCAAGCTGGCCTGCCCAAAAGGGCCTCAGGCGAGGTCGCGAACGCCAAAGCGCCCGCGAAACCCCGGGCCACGCGCCGAAAGGCGCCAGGCCAGGCCAAGAAG
>JAJAZN010000116.1 GCA_026785685.1 Thermoleophilia bacterium | reverse complement strand
CCCAGCATCGTGTTCAGCGCTCCGCCGAGGCGGCCGACCTCCGTCTTCTGGTCGTCGTTGTCGACCCGCTGCGAGAGATCGCCGCCGGCTATCGCCGCGGCCGTGACCTCGATCCATCCGAGAGGGCGCAGGCCGACGCGAACGAGCCAGAGCCCCCGCGACCAGCGTCGCGAGGAGCATGGAGCCGGCGACGACGAGCTCGACGACGAGAAGCTGATGGAGGGTGTCGTCAACCTCGTCGAGCGGGGCGGCCACGATGAGGATCTGGTCGCTGTCGCCGAGTGGTTCGAGGCTCACGCGGAAGCGCGTGTTTCCGCTGATCGCCGAGACGGTGAACGGATCGTCTCCCTCCACCGCTGCTCGTGCACGTTCGGCCGAAAGGACCGGTTGAGGCAATGGCGTCTCGCCGGGGCGGGTTCCGACCGGGGCCGAGCGGACAACCCCACCGGTATCGACCGAGCCGACGTAGATGCCGGGGTTCGCCTCGCCGAGCGCGTCGAAAGCGCCGGGGCCGGGCCTCCCACGCCCGAGCGAGCGCTCGATCGTCTGCGCGCCCGCCGTCACCGTGCGGTCAACGCGATCGACGAGGAATGAGCGCAATGACGCATACGTCGCGATGCCGGCGACGATCAGGCCGGCCGCGGTCAGCGAGACGACGACGGTGAGAAGGCGGGCTCTCAACGACATGCGGCTAAGCTCCGACGCGCCACCCAGGCGACCGACTGAAGCCAGCCACCAACGCCCACACACCACCACGCAACCCGGGCGACCGGCTGAAGCTGCCACCACGCGCAAAGGCTCAGGCGCCACGGCCCTACGTCTCGCGCAGCGCGTAGCCGACGAGCCGCACCGTCTGGATCAGCGGCGGCCCGAGCGGATCGAGCTTCTTGCGGAGATAGCTGATGTACGTCTCGACGACATTCGCATCACCCCCGAAGTCGTAGTGCCAGACGTTGTCGAGGATCTGGCGCTTCGTGAGCACCCGCCTGGGGTTGAGCATCAGGAAGCGGAGCAGCTCGAACTCGGTGCGCGTCAACTCGACGAGCTGATCTCCCGCCGAACCTCGCGCGTCGCCTCGTCGAGCGTGAGATCCGCAAAGCGCATCGCACCGTCGGTCTCGCCGCCGGTCCGCCGCAAAACGGACTGCACGCGCGCAACGATCTCGGCGAGGCTGAAGGGCTTCGTCACGTAGTCGTCGGCAAGTGCGAGCCCCGCGACCTTGTCCTCGGTCGCGTCCTTCGCCGTGAGGAAGATCACCGGCACGCGATGGTTGCCGTCCCTGAGGCGGCGGGCGATCGAGAAGCCGTCGAGGTCGGGCAGCATCACGTCGAGCACGATCAGGTCGGGCCGCAACTCGTCGATCGCCCGCTCCGCCGCTCGACCCGCGCCGACCTCCATCGTCTCGTAGCCCTCGTAGCGGAGCGCGGTCGCGACCGCATCCGTGATCGAGGGCTCGTCGTCGACGACGAGCACCCGGGCGACACTCGTGGAGACCGCTGCGACCTCTGCCATCGCTCGTAGAGTGCCACGGGTTCCTGTGAGCCGCCTGTGCGACGGCTGTGGGCGCGGGACGAGCGCCGGATCAGGCGTCGATCGCCGCCGCGAGGGGCAGCACGAGCTCCACCTCGTCGCCCACGCTCACGGTGCCGGGCCGAAGCACGTCCGCGTTCAGGGCGATTCGGCCGCGGAACCGCCGACCGATGTCCTTCAGTACCTCGGGATCGCGCTCGAGCGTGTCCGGGTCGACGGTCGTCATCGGGCAGCCCCTGCGGAGCGAGTCGAGCTAGATCACAGCATCGCCGATCCGGAGCTCCGCCCCTTCCCACTGACGCTCGGCGAGGCCCTCCACTCCACCGATGACGATGTTCGGGCGCAACCTGCAGACGTCGCGGCCGAACTCCGCCACGGCGCCGTCGGTCGCAACGAGGAGCGGGAGAATGTCGAACCGCGCGAGCCCGTCGAACGCGACGAGTTCCGCGTCGTCGCCCGCCGCAGCCTGCACGAGCGCGAGCGCCTCCGGGGAGTCCCACGCATGGCCGTCGACGAGCGGCCGACCGGTGGAATCGAGCGTGCCGTGGAGGCCGAGGAGATGATGCTGGCGGCGCGACGTGCGTACCCCCTCCTGGCCGCGAACGTGGACGATCCGGTCGCCGGGAATGCCGCTCGCGGTCAGCTCGGCCGTCTCGAGGCGCTCGCCTGCGAGCGTCTTCACGGGATACCGCCAGAGCTGCTCGACGACGAGGTTCATTGCGACGCGTCGATCAGAACCGCGGCCGCATCGCGTGCCGCAACGATCGGCTCGCATGAGCGCAGCACCGCGGCGTCGACCATGGCTCCGTCCAGAAGGACGCCGATCATCCGGCCGAGCCGCTCTGGCTCGGCGTAACCTCCGTCACGGGCAAGTGAGATGAGATAGGTCAAAAGGCTCTCCTTGTGAGCGGCGATGATTCGCCGGTGGGTGTCGTCGATCTCGGCCGTTTCGGCGGCCGAGTTGACGAACGCGCAACCGCGGTAGCCGGGCGAGGAGGCCCACTCCGCGATCGCGTCGAACGCAGCGAGGAGCGGCTCCTCGCCGGCGGTGCGACAACGGTCGACCGAGGACGTGAACCACTCCATCCAGATGGTGTGCCGATCGGTCAACCAAGCGGCAACGAGCTCACGCTTGGATGGGTAGAGGGAGTAGAGCCGGCGAAGCGAGACGCCCGAATCGTTGCGAATGTCCGCCATGCCGACGCCCGCGATTCCCCGCGCGTAGAAGACCGCGTTCGCCGACCGAAGCACGGCTGCGCGCGCCTGGGCGTTGTCGAGGGTGGCTGCCGGACTCACCTGAGCGGTATCCCGCTGTCGTCGCCCTCGACGCTGTCGTCACCTTCGACGCTGTCGTCACCTTCGACCCGAGGGCCGTGAATGCGTCGCTGCGACTCGGTGATCGCGAGATCGTTGATGCTCGCCTCGCGCCGACGCATCAGCCCGTCGGCATCGAACTCCCAGAGCTCGTTGCCGTAGGAGCGAAACCAGTTGCCGTCGGCGTCGTGCCACTCGTACTGAAATCGCACGGCGATCCGATCGTCACCGAACGTCCAGAGATCCTTGCGCAGGACGTAGTCGAGCTCCTGCTCCCACTTGCGCGCGAGAAAGGCGCGGATCTCCTCGCGACCCGTGACGAACTCGTCGCGATTGCGCCAGACCGAATCGATCGTGTACGCAGCGGCGACGCGGTCGGGGTCACGAGTGTTCCAGCCCGCCTCGGCGGCGAGAACCTTCTGGCGGGCGGTCGATGCGGTGAAGGGTGGAACGGGTGGACGGGATGTCATGCGAGTGCTCCAATGTAAGAACGACAATTCTCACTATAGGAGAACGTTCATTCTCATGTCAAATGCCAAGAGGCCAAGAGGAGAGAGCGACCGGCCCGGGGGCTCAGGCGAACGTGCGTCGCAGCTGCACGAACAGCGCATCGAGCCACAGGCTCGGATTCACGTTGAACTCCTCGGCCGAGCGCCAGGATTCGCGCACGAGGGACGCCGCACGCTCGGGCTTCCGGCCGAGCTCGAGCGCGACATCGGCCCTCAGCTCCGCGAGGTGGTCGGCGTGGATCACGGTCGCCTCCGCATCGTTCGCGACGACGACGAGGTCGCGGTACCACGCAGCAAGCTCCTCGAGCTGGGCGAGCATCTCCTCCCGCTCGGCGCCGCGCTGCACACGCTTGACGCGCTGCTCGGCGTCCTTCGGACTCAAATCGAGACCGTCAACGACGGTCTCCTCCGCCTCCTTTGCCGCGGTTCCGATCAGCCGGATCGCCTCGAGCAACGTGCCCGAAGCCTCAGTGGAGGAGAAAGGGGACGCGGAGTACGGGCCGCGAGCGGCCGCGATGATCGCGAAGCGCCGGGCGCGAACCGCCGGATCGATCAGCCGCGCCGCACGATCGAGACGCCCGGCGGCGACACGGGCAATCGCCGTCGCCTCGTTCTCGGAGAGCTCGGGTGCGCGCTCGTCCAGCCAGCCCCGTACCGCACGCTCGGACAGGCGCCGAAACGGGACGACCTGGCAGCGCGAGCGGATCGTTTCCGGAATCGGCCCGAGCTCGTCGGCGACGAGCACGATCGTCGCGTAGTCGGGCGGCTCCTCGAGATCCTTGAGCAGTGCGTCGGCCGCGTCGGGGTTGAGTCGATGCGCCCCGAGTAGCAGGTAGACGCGGCGATCCGCTTCGAACGGCCGCAGGTGAAGGTCGTGGTGGAGCTCACGGATGACGTCGATCCGGATCATGTCGCCGAGCGGCTCCACGACCCTGAGGTCGGGATGCGTG
>JAJAZN010000115.1 GCA_026785685.1 Thermoleophilia bacterium | reverse complement strand
CTCGTTCGCCGCTGCGCAGCTAGGTTCTGACTCGCCATGGTGGCCAACGAACCCTCCTCTCCGTCGCGGATCATCGCGGGCCGATACCGCCTCGGCTCGCGGCTGGGCAGTGGCCTGGAAGCCGCCGTTTTCGAGGCGTTCGACCAGGAACTGCAGCGCACGGTGGTGCTCAAGCTCGTGCAGCGCTCATCGACCCCGCTGCTCGTCGTACAGACGACGGGGGGCTGACAGTGGCGACGATCGATCTCCAGCAGAACGCGCAGGACCACCTGTGGATGCACTTCACGCGGATGGGCGGTTTCGGCGAGAGCCATGACGTGCCGATCATCGTCAAGGGCGACGGGTGCTACCTGTGGGACTCGAACGGCAAGAAGTACCTCGACGCGCTCGCCGGGTTGTTCTCGGTCAACATCGGCTACGGCTACGGCGAGGAGATCGGCCAGGCGGCGCTCGAGCAGATGCGCGAGCTGCCGTTCTACACCAACTGGTCGTACGCGCACCCGAAAGCAATCGAGCTTGCGACGGAACTCGCCTCCCTCGCACCCGGCGACCTCAACCGCGTCTTCTTCGTGTCGGGCGGCTCCGAGGCCGTCGAGGCGGCGTGGAAGCTCGCGCGGCAGTACTACGTCGCGCGTGGCGAGAAGCAGATCAAGCACGCTCTCTCGGAGCCCGAGACCCGGCATGACGCTATCGTCTCGGCGACCCAGCGTGGCCCGCATCGCTACAAGGCGATCGCAAGGCATATCGCCTACCACGGCACCACGATGGGCGCCCTCTCGATCAACGGGATCCCGGCGCTCCGGGCGGCGTTCGAGCCTCTCGTGCCCGAGGTTCGGCACGTCCACAACACGAATCGCTACCACCGACCGAGCGCCGAGACCGAGCAGGAGTTCACGCAGTTCCTGCTCGACGATCTCGAGCAGGCGATCCTCGCGATGGGATCCGAGACGGTCTGCCTTGTGCACATGGAGCCCGTCCAGAACGCCGGTGGCTGCTTCCTCCCACCCGAGGGCTACTGGCGCGGCGTCCGCGCGATCTGCGACGAGTACGACATCCTGCTCTCGGCCGACGAGGTGATCACCGGCTTCGGCCGTCTCGGGTACTGGTTCGGATCGGAGCGCTACGACATCAAGCCCGACATCATCACGTCGGCCAAGGGGCTCTCGTCGTCGTACGGGCCGATCGGCGCGGTGATCGCAACCGATCGCGTGATGGAGCCGTTCCTCGACGCGACCTCGATCTACTCGCACGGGATCACCTTCGGCGGCCACCCCGTGATGTGTGCGATCGCGCTGAAGAACATCGAGATCATGAAGCGCGACGGGATCATCGGGAACGTCCGCGACAAGCAGGACGTGTTTCGGGCGAAGCTCGAGACGCTGCTCGACCTGCCCATCGTCGGTGACGTGCGTGGGACGGGCTACTTCTACGCCGTCGAGCTCGTCAAGGATCAGGAGACACGGGCGACGTTCGACGACGACGAGTGCGAGTCTCTGCTGCGAGGCTTCCTCTCGCCGGCGCTCTTCGCTGCGGGCCTGATCTGCCGCCAGGACGATCGCGGCGACCCGGTGATCCAGATCTCGCCCCCGCTGATCGCAGGCGAGGCCGAGATGGACGAGATCGTCGGGACGCTCGGCACGGTGCTGGCCGAGGCGACCAAGCGGATGCAACTCGGGGGGTAGCAGCTCCACGGGTACGGTTACCCCCACTGCGCGACCCCGGCGGCTCGGGCAGTATCCGATCGGACCCGACGAGGAGGCGCACGTGGAGAACGGAAACGGATCGGCAGTCGTCGTCGCACAGGACGTGACGCGGCAGTACGGCGAAGGTGATACGAGAGTCGACGCGCTTCGCGGCGTCTCGGTCGACGTTCCGTCGGGCAAGCTCACCGCCGTGATGGGGCCGTCCGGCTCCGGCAAGTCGACGCTGATGCACATCCTCGCCGGGCTCGACAAGCCGACCGCCGGCTCGGTCGTGGTTGCCGGCAAAGAGATTACGACCCTCGGTGACAGCGAGCTGACGAAGCTCCGTCGCGAGCACATCGGGTTCGTCTTCCAGTTCTTCAACCTCCTCCCGATGCTGAACGCGGAGGAGAACATCCTCCTGCCGCTGACGATCGCAGGTGTCAAGCCGGACAGGGCTCGGTTCGACGAGCTGATCCGGTCGGTCGGCCTCGGCGACCGCCTCCGCCACCGGCCTTCCGAACTCTCCGGCGGCCAGCAGCAGCGCGTCGCGATCGCACGTGCGCTCGTCTCGGAGCCCGACGTCGTTTTCGCGGATGAGCCCACGGGCAACCTCGACTCGAAGACGGGCGGCGAGATCCTCGAGCTTCTTCGTCACGCCGTGCGGGATCTGGGGCAGACCGTGGTGATGGTGACTCACGAGGCGCGGGCTGCGGCCATCGCCGACCGGGTGCTGTTCCTCGCCGACGGGAACATCGTGCGCGAGCTCTCGGGCGCGTCCGCGCACGAGATTGCCGCGACGGTGGAAGAGATCAGCGCACAATGATCCGCTTCTCGCTGAAGGGCATGATGGGCCGGAAGCTGCGCACCGCGCTTACTGCGCTCGCCGTGATCCTCGGCGTCACGATGGTCAGCGGGACGTTCGTTCTCACCGATTCGATCGACAAAGCGTTCGACGCGATCTTCTCGAGCGTCTACGAGGGGACCGACGCCACGATTACCGGAAGATCGGCCTTCGACCTCTCGGACGGCTCGGGCACCACCGCTCCGCCGTTCGATGAGTCGCTGCAGCCCGAGGTCGCGGCTTTGCCGGACGTCGCAGCTGCAATCGGCGGCGTCGCCGGCGAGGCTCAACTGGTCGGGAAGAACGGCAAGGCGATCGTCTTTGGCGGCGCGCCGAACCTCGGCTTCAGTGTCGACCCGACCAAGCCGGAGTTCAACACGCTGACGCTGGAGCAAGGCTCCTGGCCCGCCGACGGGGAGGTCGTGATCGATGTCGCGACGGCCTCGAAGAAGGATCTCTCGGTGGGTGATCAGATCGGGGTTCAGGCTGAAGGCCCGGTCGAGCAGTTCAAGATCTCCGGGCTCGTCAAGTTCGGCTCGGTCGACACGATCGGTGGCGCCACGCTGGCTGGATTCAACCTCCCGACAGCCCAGCAACTCTTCCGGAAGGTCGGCAAGCTCGACCAGATCCGCGTCGCCGGCAAGCCGGGCGTCTCGTCGAGCCAACTCGTCTCGGAGATCGAGGCGATCCTGCCCGAGGGAACCCAGGTGCGGACGGGCGCGGAGCAGGCGACCGAGGACGCCAAGGGCACCGACGAGTTCATCTCCTTTCTTCGCTATTTCCTGCTCGCATTTGGGGTGATCGCCCTGTTCGTCGGTGCCTTCGTCATCTTCAACTCACTCTCGATCACGATCGCCCAGCGCACGCGCGAGCTCGCGACGCTGCGTACCCTCGGGGCATCACGGCGGCAGGTGCGGTTCTCCGTGATCGTCGAATCGCTCGTGATGGGCACCCTCGCGTCGATCATCGGCCTTTTCCTCGGCCTCGCACTCGCAACCGGTCTGTTCAAGCTCTTCGATGCCGTCGGCTTCACGTTGCCGAACAGTGGCCTGATCTTCAGCACGCGCACGATCATCGTCTCGTTGCTGCTCGGAATCACCGTGACGCTGATTGCGAGCATCCTGCCGGCATTCAAGGCGACACGGGTACCCCCGATCGCTGCGGTTCGCGAGGGGGCGACGATCGCCCCGGGACGGTTCGCCCGCTTCCGCACTCCCATTGCTGCCGTCATCACGCTCCTAGGCTTCGCGGGCCTGCTCTGGGGACTCTTCGGTCCCGATCTCGAGACGACCCAGATTCTCCTCTTCATGATCCTCGGGATGGTGCTCGTGTTCATCGGCGTCGCAATGCTCTCGGCGCCCTTGATCCCGGGCTTGACCGGCATTCTCGGCTGGCCGGGTGCGCGCTTCGGCGGCGCGGCCGGTGCACTCGCGCGCGACAACGCACGCCGAAATCCACAGCGCACCGCATCAACCGCGGCTGCCCTGATGATCGGGCTCGCGCTCGTGACGCTCGTCGCGACTCTTGCCGGCAGCATCGTGCAGACGTTCACGGGCGCGGTAGACAAGGTCTTCGTCGGGAACTACGCGATCACGGCCCAGAACAACTTCTCTCCGATCCCGATCGACGCGGCCGCTGCGGCCGCGCAGGCACCCGGTGTCGTCGCAGTCGGCAACGTGCGGACCGGCGAGGCGCTCGTGTTCGGTTCGACAGAGTTCGCGACTGCCGTCGATCCGGGCGCCGCGAAGGTGATCAACCTCGACTGGGTCGAGGGGTCGAACGCCGTTCTCGGCGAGCTCGGCAAGGACGGCGCTTTCGTCGACGAGGACTACGCGAAGAAGCACGACCTGAAGATCGGATCGCCGGTCGAGATTACCTTCGCCAACGGAACGACAGCGACGTTCACGGTCAAGGGCATCTTCGATCCGCCGTCGGGAGGCTCGCCCTTCGGCGTTGTCACGATCTCGGCAGAGGCATGGGACGCCCAGACGTCGTCGCCGAAGAACCTCTACTCGTTCGTGCGCATGGACGGTGGCGAATCCGAGGCCAATGCTGCCGCTCTCGAGGCGGCTCTGAAGCCGTTCCCGAACGCGAAGTTCGCAACGCGGGGGCAGTTCGTCACGAACCAGATCTCGGGGCTCAAGTCGATCCTCAACGTCCTCTATGTGCTCCTTGGACTCTCGATCATCGTCAGCCTCTTCGGGATCATCAATACGCTCGTGCTCAGCGTCTTCGAGCGTACGCGGGAGATCGGCATGCTGCGCGCGATCGGCATGAACCGACGCCAGACGCGCCGCATGATCCGGCACGAGAGCGTGATCACGTCGATGATCGGCGCCCTGATCGGGATCGTGCTCGGCGTGATTCTCGCCGGTCTGCTGATCTTCAAGATCGACCTGATCGACTTCTCGTTCCCGACCTCACAGGTGATCATCTTCGCGATCGCCGCGGTGCTCGTCGGCGTCGTGGCTGCGATCTTCCCGGCGCGTCGCGCAGCGAAGCTCAACCCGCTCGAAGCCCTGCACTACGAGTGAAGTCGTTCGGCTGGCGCGAAACGACGTCAGCGCTCAGGGGCGGGGAGGACGCCTCGCGACTCCGTCGGTCACGGCAGCTTCGGCGACTGCCGCTGCGACCTTGGTCGTGACGTCGCGGTTGAAGACGCTCGGGATCACGTACTCAGGCCCAAGCTCGTCGTCGGCGATCACCGACGCGATCGCATGGCCGGCGGCGACCTTCATCCCTTCGGTGATCGTGCTCGCGCGAACGTCGAGCGCCCCACGGAAGACGCCGGGAAAGGCAAGGACGTTGTTGATCTGGTTCGGGTAGTCGGACCGGCCTGTCGCGACGACGGCGACCTTCCCGGGCGGCAGGTTCTCGGGCGCGATCTCGGGTGTCGGGTTCGCCATCGCGAAGACGATCGCGTTGTCGGCCATCCGCTCGATTCCGGCGCGTGACACCGCGCCCGGCACGGACAACCCGAGGTACACATCTGCTCCCGCGAGGACATCGTCCGCCGAGCCCTGGATCCCGTCGGGATTCGTGCGCTCCGCGAAGGCCCTCTTGACATCGTTCAACCCTTCGCGCCCGTCATAGATCGCACCGCTGTGATCGCAGCCGATCACATTGCGGACTCCGGCGTTGAGGAGGATGTCGGTGACGGCCACACCCGCTGCGCCGACACCGGTCGTGACCACCTTGACGTCCTCGATCCGCTTGCCGACGACCTTCAACGCGTTGGCGAGCGCTGCGAGAACGACGATCGCGGTCCCGTGCTGGTCGTCATGGAAGACGGGAATGTCGAGCTCCGCCCGCAGTCGCCGCTCGATCTCGAAGCAGCGCGGTGCGGAGATGTCCTCGAGATTGATGCCGCCGAAGCCCGGCGCGATCGCCTTCACGATCGCGACGATCTCGTCGGGGTCCTTCGTATTCAGACAGAGCGGCCACGCGTCGACGCCACCGAACTCCTTGAACAGCAGCGCCTTCCCCTCCATCACCGGCATCGCCGCCTCTGGCCCGATGTCGCCGAGCCCGAGCACGGCAGTGCCGTCGGAGACGACAGCGACCGTGTTCTGCTTGATCGTCAGGTTCCAGGCCGACTCGCGGTCGTCCGCGATCGCCTGGCAGATCCGCGCCACGCCGGGGGTGTAGGCCATCGAGAGATCGTCACGCGTCTTGACCGGGACCTTCGACCGCATCTCGATCTTGCCGCCGAGGTGCATGAGGAATGTCCGGTCGGAGACGCGCTCGACCTCGATGCCGTCCACACTGCGCACGCTCTCGACGATGCGCGCCATGTGATCGGCGTCCGTTGCCTCGACGGTGACGTCGCGCACCTTGGTGTTCTTCTCCACGCGCACGAGGTCGATCGCCCCGAACGAACCGCCAGCGTCACCGATCGCTTGGGCGAGCCGTGCGAACGACCCTGGTGCGTCGGCGAGGCGAACGCGGATCGTGGCGCTGAACGACGCGGACAGATGACTCATGCGCGAATTACTCCTTCTGCGGCGAGCGCCGCGATCTCTTCATTGTCATACCCGGCTTCGAGCAGTATCTCCGAGGTGTGCTCGCCGATGGCGGGTGGTGGGGAGCGATGGAGCGCACGCTCGCCGTCGAACGAGACGGGGAGTGCCGTGAGCTTGAGGTCGGGGATCGTGGGGTGGGGGACAGGCTGGAGGATCCCGAGCGCCTCGGTCTGTGGGGCGTGAACGACGTCGGCGACGTCGGCCACGGCCGAGGCGGGCACGCCCGCGTCGGAGAGAAGCGTCTGCCAATCGACCGAGTCCCGCTCCCGCAGCGGCACGTCCAGGATCGCGCAGAGCTCGTCGCGATTGATCACGCGGTCGTGGTTAGTGCGGAAGCGGGGATCGTCGACGAGAGCGTGGAGCCCGACGACGGCACAGATCGACGCAAAGAGTCGGTCGTTGCCGCCTGCGATCATCAGCTCGCCGTCCCTCGTTTGGAAGACCTGGTACGGGGCCACCATCGGGAATCGCGTGCCCTGACCGTGCGGTACGGTGCCGTCTGCCAGGTATCCGGCGAGGTGGTAGCCGATGTAGCCGAGCGCGGTCTCGTAGAGCGACACGTCCACGACAGAGCCTTCTCCCGTTCTCTCACGCTCGAGCAGCGCGGCGAGAATCCCGAGAGCCGCCCAGGTTCCGGTTCCCTGGTCGATCAACGACGAGCCGACCCGCACTCCTGGATGGTCGGGTTCTCCGGTCATCGAGATCAGGCCGCCGGCAGCCTGCATCAGCGCGTCGTAGCCCGGCTCCTCCTTGAGCGGTCCTTTGTGGCCGTAGGCGCCGATGGAGCAGTAGACGAGCTGTGGGTTCCGTCCTCGCAGCGCATCCGGGCCGAGCCCGAGCTCGTCGGCGAGGCCCGGGCGCAGGCTCTGGAGAAAGACGTCGGCGCCGTCGACGAGCCGCAGGAGCGCCTCGCGGCCGCGTGGATTGCGTAGTGACAGCGCGAGTGAGCGCTTGCCCGCGTTCGCCGAGAGGAACATCGTGCCCTCTCCGTTCCAGAACGGCGGGCCCCAGGCGCGTCCGTCGTCACCGGTATCGGGTCGCTCGACCTTGACGACGTCCGCGCCGAGCGCCGACAGGATCTGGGCGCAGTACGGCCCGGCGATCGACGTCGTCACGTCGAGCACGCGGGTGCCGATGAGTGGTGTTTGCGCCATGTCTTCCATCATGGCCGTTTCGGTGTCTGCGAGGATGCAGTCATGTTCCAGATGATGGTCGACTGGGTGTCGGGCTCCAACTGGAGCTACGTCGCCATCTTCGCGGTCGCGGTGATCGACGCGTTCTTCCCGGTCGTCCCCAGTGAATCGATGGTGATCGTCGCGGGCACCCTCGCGGGAACGGGCGATCTCAATGTCTTCCTCGTGATCCTCGCTGCCTGGGCGGGCGCCGTAACGGGTGACAACATCTCGTACGGGATCGGCAAGTTCGCCGGTGAGCGCACTGTCAAGCGGCTCTTCAGGCACCCGAAGGCGCATCGCGGCTTCGACTGGGCGGAACAGCAACTCGAGGAACGCGGGAGCTACATCATCGTGATTGCGCGGTTCATCCCGTTCGGCCGCACTGCGGTGACGTTCACGGCGGGTTACACACACGGTCTCCCCTGGCACCGGTTCTTCCGTTACGACCTCGTCGCCGGTGGCATCTGGGCGACGTACGCGACGATGCTCGGGTACATCGGAGGGAAGCAGTTCGAGGAGCATCCGTGGCAGGGCGTCCTGCTCGGGCTGGGGATCGCCTTCGGCGTGGCATTCATCATCGAGATGGTGAGGAAACGGCGAGAGAAGAAGGTCGACGCGGTTCCCGAGTGAGCGGCGAGTCGCCCGCCCGGCACGCGCGCTGGACGGGGACTATCCGTCGAGCATCGCCCTCAGGTCGCCGCAGCGCTCTTGCCGAGCCCGAGCGCCTTCATGGCGCGGTGGGCGATCACAGCGGCGAGCACGAGCACGACGAGAGCGAACATTCCGTGCAGGCCATTCACCCAACCCCCATCCTTATCGGTGTCGCCGACGGAGATGAGCTGGATCGTGCCGATCACGGGGAGGCTGAAGGCGAGTGCGATCTGACCCCACTGCTTCCACCACGCGCCGAGCGCGAAGAGGAAAACGAGGATCTCGATCAGGTGGGTCATGAACCCGATCGTCTCGTGCATGTCGAGCGCGCTTTCCCCCGCTCCTCGCGCGAAGGCGGCGATCGAGAAGGCCTGGAGGAACACGCCGACCACGACGAGGGTCGCGGCGACGAACTGGAGCCACAGGAAGACACGTTTCATGCGCGCAACTCTACGACACGTGTCGGCTGGATTGCAAGCGCACACGGTACGGTCTCGGTCGTGAGGGTTCACGTCACCGGTGCGACCGGATTCCTCGGCACGGAGCTGTTGCGACTCGATCCCGGGGCGACGCGAGTGCGTGTCGAGGTTCGCGACCGAGCAGCGGTACGTGCGTTGTTCGAACGCGTCCGTCCCGACGTCGTGATCCACACGGCGTACCGACAGGACGGCGCGGGCGCCCGCGAGATCGTCGTCGACGGATCCGAGAACGTTGCCCGGGCCGCAGCCGGCGCAGGGGCGCGTCTCGTGCACCTGTCGTCCGACGTCGTCTTTGACGGCCGCAAGGGAACACCGTATGTCGAGCAGGATGCGCCGTCACCCTGTACGGCGTACGGACGGATGAAGGCCGAAGCCGAAGCCCGTGTCGCCGCAATCGCTCCAGATGCGTTGCTCGTCCGGACGTCGCTGATCGTCGGTGGGCCGGGGCATAAGCAATCAAAGCACGAGGCTGTCGCTCACGACGAAACGGCGACGTTCTACGAAAACGAGATCCGCTCGCCCATCCAGGTTGACGACCTTGCCGCGGCGCTTCTCGAGCTGGCGGCGCTCGATGTTTCCGGTCCGCTCAACGTTGCGGGCGCCGACGCCGTCTCTCGGGCCGAGCTTGCGGAGCTCGTTGTTGGCCACGCGGTCCGCCGCGCTGAGGCACCGCCTGGCCGACCGCTCGACTGCTCGCTCGACTCGACGCGCGCGGTATCGCTGCTGCGGACGGAGCTCCGTGGTGCGCGTGCGGTGTTCGCATGAATCGCCTCGCCACCGAAACGAGTCCGTACCTTCTCCAGCACGCGGGGAACCCGGTCGACTGGTACCCGTGGGGTGCCGAGGCGCTCGAGCGAGCACGCGCCGAGGATCGCCCCATCCTGCTCTCCGTGGGCTACAGCGCCTGCCACTGGTGTCACGTGATGGCGCACGAGTCATTCGAAAGCGCCGCGACGGCCGCTGTGATGAACGAGCATTTTGTCAACGTCAAGGTCGATCGCGAGGAACGCCCAGATGTCGACGCGCTCTACATGGACGCGACCGTCTCCATGACGGGGCAGGGTGGTTGGCCCATGACGGTGTTTCTCACGCCCACCGGCGAGCCGTTCTATGCGGGCACGTACTTCCCGCCGGAGCCACGTCACGGGATGCCGTCGTTCACGCAGTTGCTGCTCGCGGTGGCCGAGGCCTGGAGCGCGCAGCGAGACGACCTCGTGGCGCAGGCAAAGCGGCTCGTCGAGGCTGTCCGTCAGTCAGCGTGGATCGAGCCGTCGTCGGAGCCGCTCACGGCGGCGCTCCTCGATGACGCGGAACACGGGATCGCTCGCACGTTCGACCGGACGAACGGTGGCTTTGGTCGGGCACCCAAGTTCCCGCCCGCCTCGACGATCGAGTTCTTGCTCCGGCGCGAGTCGCCCCCGGCGCTCGCGATGGTGACAAAGACACTCGACGCCATGGCCGCGGGCGGGATGTACGACCTCGTCGGCGGCGGCTTCCACCGCTACTCGGTCGACGACCGCTGGCTCGTGCCGCACTTCGAAAAGATGCTCTACGACAATGCGCTTCTCGCTCCCGCGTATCTCCACGCCTCGGTCGTAACGGGCGAGGCGCGCTACCGCACCGTCGTCGAGGAGACGCTCGACTACATGATTCGCGAGCTTCGCTTGTCGGGCGGCGGGCTTGCCTCGGCGCAGGACGCGGACACGAACGGCGTCGAGGGGCTCACGTTCACGTGGACGGAGGAGGAAGGCGTCCCGGCCGAGCTACTGCTGCCGTTCGAGCACGGCCGCTCGATCATTCGCGGCGAGCTCCCCGCCGACCTTCGAGCGCGGCTCCACGCCGAGCGCGATCTTCGGCCACAGCCCGGCCTCGACGACAAGGTGCTCGCCGCCTGGAACGGCCGCGCGCGCGCCGCGCTCGCCGTGGGTGCACGTCGCTACGAGCGCGCCGACTGGCTCGACGCGGCGCGGGGGGTGGGGGAGTTCCTGCTCGGGCCGCTCTCGCGAGAGGACGGCCGGCTGTTCCGCTCGTGGCGCGAGGGCAAGGTGAGCGGTGAGGGCTTCCTCGACGACTACGCGAACGCCGCGCACGGACTGATCGAGCTGCACATCGCGACGGGGGAGGTTCGCTGGCTCCTCGAAGCGCACCGCCTCGCTCTGCTCGCGATCGATCTGTTCGCCGACCCCCGAAACGGCGGCTTCTTCCTCGCGCCGACCGGAGGTGAGGAGCTCGTCGCACGCACCAAGGGCCTCGACGACAACCCGATTCCCTCGGGTAACTCGATGCTCGCGCACGTGTTGCTGCGCCTCGGTCGGATCTGGGGTGACGACGAGCTCGAGCGGCAGGCGGTGTCGGTGCTGCGGCTCGTCGAGCCCATGCTCGGCCGCGCTCCCGGCGCGTTCGGCTGGATGCTGTGTGGGCTCGACCTCTGGCTCGCGCCGCCGCGGGAGATCGCGATCGTTGGCGCGGTCGATAGCCCCGTTGCCCGCACCGCGCTCGCGACCTTCGCGCCGAACACCGTTGTCGCGGTCGGGCCGGAGACTGGAGTCCCTCTGCTCGAGGGCAAGAATCTCGTCGACGGGAAGCCGGCTGTGTACGTGTGTGAGCGGTTCGTCTGTCGGGCGCCCCTGGTTGACGAACTTCCGGCGATCGACTGACGTCGGTCACAACGGCACGGGGTGACAGCTTCAGCCGGCCCCCGGATCCTTGCCTCGCGAAGACCGACACATTGCAGCGCCTCGGACGCATCGGGGAATACGTGCTCCGCGTCATTCGTGGTTCGGGTTCAAGACACCACCGGCCCTGTGGTCACCTCTCCGTCGGCTGTTGCCGTCGATGGTGTGAGCCCGGTAGGCGGCACGGCGTCGTTCATCGTCTCCGCAGAACAAGCGTTCGTGACGACGACGATCCGTCGGATTCAGTCGGTCGTCGGTTCGTGGCGCATTCCGAAAGGCCCCGCTCACTGCACGTTCCGTTCCTTTCCGTGCTACTGTTGAATTGTGTCCTCGGCGTCTGATTCCACCCGGTTGAACGTGACACTGGCTCCTGAGCATGCAGCGAAACTGAGCCGACTGGCCGAGCAGGCGTACACCCAGGAGGGGACGCTCGCGCGCTCGCTGCTCTCGCGGGCGATCGATGAGGCGGACATCGACAGCCGCGGCCTGGTTGAGCTCCTGAACGGCATTCCCGGGGCGCTCGAGCGCGCTGAACTCGGCCGAGAGCAAGCACGCTCGGGCGACACGATTGCGCTCGACGACCTGTAGAGATGGCGCGGATCGAGGTTAGCCGGGCGGCCGCCGACGATATCGCCCGTCTTGGGGTCACACACTCGCTGCCGCCCGACACGAATGACCGGATTCGCCGCTCACTTCGTGCACTCGAGCAGTTTCCTCGCCTCGGAACCGCCCTCGACGCGGACGGCTGGGTGGGGTTTCGGTTTGTGCTCGGGGCGTGGCGGTGGATGGTGGTCGTCTACGAGATCCTCGATGACGGTGAACGGGTCGTCATCGTCACGGTTCAAGACGGGCGCTCCTCGACCGCCTCGACGACTGATGGGTGATCCGCATCGTCTAACCTCCACCCATGACAACCATCGAGCAGACCGGTGCGGAGGACGTCGCGTGGGACCTCTCCGACCTCTACGCCTCAGGCGACGACCCACGCATCGAAAGTGACTTTGCCGAGGCCGAAACGGCGACGGCTGCATTCCGCGAGCGCTACTACGGCAAGGTGGCGGAGTTCTCCCCTGCAGAGCTCGCGGCCGCGATCGACGAGCGCGAGCGGATCGAGGCGATCGCCACCCGCGCGCTCTACTTCGCGCATCTCGAGTTCTCCACCGACATGGCGGACACGGCGCGTGGTGCCCTCGTTTCCAGGCTCGGTGAGAAGGCCGCCGGCCTCGAGACGCAGCTTCTTTTCTTCGGGCTCGAGTGGGCCGCGATCGAGGATGAGCCTGCTGCTGCGACCCTGGCGGATCCGGCGCTCGACCACTGGCGGCACTGGCTCGCCGCGCAGCGTGTGTTCCGCCCGTACGTCCTGACGGAGCCCGAGGAGAAGATCCTCACCGAGAAGTCCGTCTCCGGCGTTACCGCCTGGTCGCGACTCTACGAGGAGGTGCTCGGCGCGATGCGCGTCGAGCTTCCGGATGCCGAGGAGCCCGTGTCACTCGAGACGGCAATGGCGAAGCTCTACGCGACCGACCGTGACGTCCGCCGCGGGGCCGCCGAGGCGGTGACCGAGGCGCTCCAGCCCGGCCTGCGCACGCGCACGTCCATCTTCAACACGATCCTCGTCGACAAGTGGATCGACGACCGGCTCCGCAGCTACCCGACGTGGATCACGTCGCGGAATCTCTCGAACGAGACGACCGACGAGGCGGTGCAAGCGCTGATCGACGCGGCGACGTCGCGGTATGACGTGCCCCAGCGCTACTACCGGCTCAAGGCGAAGCTCCTCGGGCTCGACCGGCTCGAGGTCTACGACCGCTTCGCGCCGGTCGCCGAGGACGCCTCGAAGACGCCGTGGGACGTTGCCCGTGAGGTCGTCGTCGGCGCGTACGCCGACTTTTCTGGCGAGGCAGGGGACGCGGTCGAGCGGTTCTTCGACGAGGGCTGGATCGACGCACCCGTGCGGCCCGACAAGCGCCACGGTGCGTACTGCGCCACGAACGTCCCGGGCGTGCACCCGTACGTGTTCATGAACTACACGGGTGACCGTCGCTCGATCCTCACGCTCGCCCACGAGATGGGCCATGCGCTGCACGGGTCGATGGCGCAACCGCTCGGGTGCTTCAACGCATCGACGCCGCTGACGACCGCGGAGACCGCATCGGTGTTCGGTGAGGCACTCACGTTCAAGCGGCTTCTGGCTGCCGAGGACGACCCGCGTAAGCGGCTCGACCTGCTCACCGGCCAGCTCGAGGACGCGATCGCGACGACGTTCCGCCAGATCGCCATGAACCGCTTCGAGGATGCGACGCACACCGAGCGCCGTGAGCAGGGCGAGCTCTCCGCGGAACGCATCAACGAGCTCTGGATCGAGTGCCAGACAGCGCTGTTCGGCGACTCAGTCGGCGTCGGCGGGTACGAGAGCTGGTGGAGTTACGTGCCGCACTTCACGAACGTGCCCGGCTATGTCTACGCCTATGCGTACGGCTACCTGTTCGCGCTCTCCATCTTCCGGTCGTATCAGCGGGAGGGAGACTCGATGGTCGAGCCGTATCTCGACCTTTTGCGCACGGGTGGCTCGAAGGCACCCGAGGATCTCGCCCGCATGGTCGGCCTCGACCTCACAGACCCGTCGATCTGGGCAAGCGGGATCGAGGCAATCTCGGACGATCTCGACGAGGCCGAGGCACTGGCTGCGGAGATCGGACTGGGATGATCGTTTCGTTTCGCAGGCGCTAACGGTCGGTCTTGTCGGCCGGCCGGTAGCGCTCGAGGAACTTCGGGCTCGCGATCGCGAGCCTCGCTGCG
>JAJAZN010000114.1 GCA_026785685.1 Thermoleophilia bacterium | reverse complement strand
CGCGGTGGCGGGAACCACCTTGTTGTTTTTGGCGGCCCGCCCCGCGGCGGCGCGCCAATAGGGGTTGCAGCGCGAGGTCGCCCGCGCCCTGCTCACAGAGCTCCCCGGCCCGCGCGATGCGCACGACGAGCGCGCGCTGATCGACCTCGACCAGCGCATCCATCGGCACATCTACCGCTGCGCACACAACCCCTTCGTCGAATCGGCCCTCAACGAGTACTACACGCTCAGCCTGCGCATCTGGTTCCTCGCTCTCGATCGCGTCACGCAACTCGACGACGCGGTCACCGAGCATCGCGAGCTGCTCCAGGCGATCTGCGACGGTGACGCGGAGCGGGCTGAGGACGTCATGCGCCGTCACATCCAGAGCTTCGAACGGGCGATCCGCGTCGTTCTCTGATCATCGAACCCGAAAGGCAAGGAGACCCATCCCATGAGCACCTTCCCCACGAGCGCCAGGGCCGTCGTGATCGGCTGCGGCATCGTCGGTAACAGTCTCGTCCACCACCTCACCCGACTCGGCTGGACGGACGTCGTCCAGATCGACAAGGGGCCGCTGCCGAACCCCGGCGGCTCCACCGGGCACGCGTCGAACTTCATCTTCCCGGTCGACCACTCGAAAGAGATGACGCAGCTGACGCTCGAGTCGCAGCGCCAGTACATCGAGATGGGCGTCAACACCGAGTGCGGCGGCATCGAGGTCGCCCGCACCGAGGAGCGGATGGAGGAGTTCCGCCGCCGGATGGCGTCGGCGAAGTCGTGGGGTGTCGACTCGGCCCGACTCGTCACCACGGCCGAGATCAAGGAGATGGTTCCGTACATCGACGAGACAATCCTCCTCGGCGGCTTCTATTGCCCGACCGTCTCGGTCGTCGACTCGCTTCGCGCGGGCACGATCATGCGTGAGAAGGGCATCGACTCCGGCGGCCTGCAGGTCTTCGCGAACACCGACGTCAGCGGCATGGACGTCGAGCACGGTCGCATCAAGCGCGTGCACACCTCGCGCGGCACGATCGAGGCCGAGGTCGTCGTGATCGCCTGTGGCGTGTGGACACCTCTCCTCGCCGCTATGGCCGGCGCGCACATCCCACTCACCCCCGCCGTCCACCAGATGATCGACGTCGGCCCCGTTCCGCGCTTCGAGCGCTCGTCGAGCGCGATCGAGTTCCCGATCGTGCGCGACATGGACGTGTTCATGTACGAGCGCCAGGACGGCGTCGGTCTCGAGATCGGCTCCTACGCCCATCGCTCGATCCTCCACGATCCGGAGGAAATCCCGTCGATCGAGGAAGCCGCGCTCTCGCCCACGGAGTTCCCCTTCACGCAGGCCGACTTCGGCCCGCAGATGGAGCACGCACTCGACCTGATGCCAGAGATCGTCGGCGACGAGTCCGTCGGCGTGAAGTACGCGATCAACGGCCTCATCTCCCTGACGCCCGATGGGATGCCGATTCTCGGCGAGACGCCCAAGGTGAAGGGCCTCTGGTCGGCTGCGGCCGTGTGGGTCAAGGAAGGGCCCGGCGTCGGCAAGTCCCTCGCCGAGTGGATGGTGCTCGGCGAGTCGCACATCGACCTCCACACCTCGGATGTGAGCCGCTTCCACGACCACCAGAAGACCCGCGCGCACACGAAGGCACGTGCCTTCGAGGCGTTCCCGAAGACCTACGGCATCGTCCACCCGGCCGAGCAGTGGTCGAGCGAGCGCGGCCTCCGCATCTCGCCGATGCACGCGCAGGAGAATGTGCTCGGCGCGGCCTTCTACGAGGCCGTCGGCTGGGAGCGGCCGCAGTGGTACGACGTGAACGCTCCGCTCGTCGAGCACTACGGCGTCGAGTCGCGCGAGGGCGAGTGGGATTCCCGCTGGTGGTCGCCGATCATCAACGCCGAGCACCTTGCGATGCGCGAGCACGCCGGCATCTTCGACCTCTCCGCCTTCGCGATCTTCGACGTGCAGGGCGCGGGCGCACTCGACGCGTTGCAGCACGCGGTGCTGGCCCAGATGGACGTTCCCGTCGGGCGCGTCGTCTACACGCCGGTGCTCAGCCAGGGTGGCGGCTTCAAGTCGGATCTCACGATCATGCGTCTCGGCGACGACCTCTTCCGTGTCGTCACCGGTGGCGCGCACGGGATGGCCGATCGCAAGCTGTTCAGCGACGCGCTGCCGGACGACGGCTCGGCCAGCCTCGTCGACGTGACGACCGGATGGACGACGATCGGCGTCTGGGGCCCGAAGGCCCGGGACATCCTCTCGAGCGTCACCTCCGACGACGTCTCACACGAGGGCTTCCCGTTCGGGCGCTGCCGCACGATCGAGATCGGCTCGCAGCTCGTGCTCGCGTCGCGGATCTCGTACGTCGGCGATCTCGGCTGGGAGTTCTACGTGCCGATCGAGCAGGGTGGCCGGCTCTGGGATGTGCTCTGGGAGGCCGGGCAGCCGCACTCGCTCACGGCCTGCGGGATCGGGGTCTACGGCACGACCGGACGCCTCGAGAAGGCGTATCGCGCCTACGGTGCCGAACTCGAGACGGAATACAACGTCGTCGAGGCCGGCATGCAGCGACCGAAGGTAAAGGAGCAGGACTTCGTCGGCAAGGAGGCGCACCTCCGCCACCGCGCGGAGAACCCTGCTGCGATTCTGTGCACCCTCACCGTGGACGACCACACCTCCTCCGCAGGCGTCAAGCGGTACCCACTCGGGCGCGAGCCGATCACGCTGCTCGACGGCACGCCCCTCACGGATGCGAAGGGCCGTCGCTCGTACGTGACGAGCGCCGGTGCCGGGCCTTCGCTCGGCAAGTACATCCTCATGGCGTACCTCCCGCCCGAGCATGCGGTCGAGGGCTCTGGCACGCTGGCGGTCGAGTACATGAACGAGCGCTACCCCGTGACGGTCGCGGTGGCCGGTGCGACTGCACCGTTCGATCCCGAGAATGAGAGGATTCGCTCGTGAAGACTCTCGTCTGCGTAAAGCGCGTTCCCATGACTGGTGGTCGCATCGTCCTCACCGAGGACGAGCAGGCGATCGAGACGAAGCACCTCGGCTTCGCGATCAGCCCGCACGAGGAGTGCGGGGTGGAGGAGGCCGTCCGCCTCTGGGAGCATCACGGTGGCGACACCGTCGTCCTCACCCTTGGCCCGGCCGACGCCGAGGAGCAGCTGCGCGATTCGATGGCGATCGGGATCGCTCGCGGCATCCATCTCGTCACCGACGGCGAGGAATGGGATCCGGAGGCGACGGCGGGCGCGATCGTGGACGTGATCCGGGCCGACGAGGCAGCCTCGGGCCTCTTCGACCTGATCTTTTTCGGCAACGAGTCGGCCGACTCGGGCGGGTTTCAGATCGGGCTTCGTGTTGCGCATGCGCTCGACCGACCCTGCGCAACGGGGTTGAAGGGTGTTGCCGTCGACGGTGATCTCGTCCGTTGTGAGCAGGAGGAAGGGGGTGGGCGGGATGTCTACGAGTTGCCGCTCCCGGCCGTCGTCACCGTGCTCGAGGGTCTCAACCTGCCGCGCTACCCGTCCGTTCCCGGCCGGATGCGTGCGGGGCGCAAGCCGCTCGAGGCGTTGACCCCGGTGCGACCCGCCTCGCGGCTCGAGCGAGCGCGGCTCGTCGTCCCCGAAGGCGAGTCGAAGCAGGCCGAGGTTCTCGGTCGCGGGCCCGACGCGGCCGCCGCAGTCGTCGACCTCCTCGAGCAGATCGGGGTGGCGTCGTGAATCTCGTTCTCGTGGAGCACGTCGACGGCGCGGCCACCGACGTCTCGTTGCAGGCGCTCGCGCTCGCGGCCGGGCTCGGCGGCGAGACACACGCCCTTGTGATCGGGCCTGGTGGGGCGGCTGCGTCGGTCAACATTCCTGCTGCAGTGGTTCATGTCGCCGAGCACGACGCCCTTGACGCCTTTGCGCCCGACGCATGGGCCTCGATCCTCGGTGGCCTCGCGGAGCAGATCGGTGCGACCGCGATCGTCGCTCCGGGATCCGGGCACGCGACCGATGCGATGGCCCGCGCCGCCGTGCGACTCGGTGAGCCGCTCGCGGCGAACTGCATCTCGGTGACGCCGGGCGATCCTCTTCTCGTCACGCGCGTTCGCTGGGGTGGGAGCCTCCTCGAGGAGGCACGGCTGCATACGGGTCGGGCGCTGATCACAGTTGCGCCCCATGCTGTCGTGGCCGCTCCGGCCGGCAGCCCGGGCTCGGTGGAGACGTTCACGCCGGAGATAGCGGATGCCGACCTCGTCGTCCGCGTGCGCGACCGCGTTGCTCCTCCTGCGGGTGGCGTCTCGCTCGCCGACGCGAAGGTCGTCGTCACGGGCGGCCGTGGCGTCGGCTCACCTGAGGGCTTCGTGGTCGTCGAAGAGCTGGCCGCGTTGCTCGGCGGCGCCGTTGGTTGCTCACGGGCAGTGACGATGTCTGGCTGGCGTCCACACACGGACCAGGTCGGACAGACGGGGAACAAGATCGCACCCGAGATCTACATTGCGTGTGGTGTGTCGGGCGCGACCCAGCACATCGCCGGGGCGAAGGGGGCAAAGAAGATCCTCGCGGTCAACACCGACTCCGAGGCGCCGATCATGTCGATCGCCGATTACGCCGTCGTCGGTGACCTGCACGAGGTCCTGCCGGCGATCTCGGCGGAGCTCCGGAGACGACGGGCGTGAGACCCCGGCGACCGGCTGAAGCCGGCCACCGCGCCGTGTCGTTCTTCGGCCGGTCGCCCGGGTTCCGCCCTGTGAGCACCGCCGTCTCCGGCCTCGCTGCCGTGTCGTTCTTCGGCCGGTGGCCGGCTTCAGCCGGTCGCCAGGGTTCCGCCCTGTGAGCACCGCCGTCTCCGGCCTCGCGCTCCTCGTCGTGCTCGGCGTCGCCGGGGCTCTCTTCAGCCGCCGCGCGCTGATGCTCACGCAGCTCGTCCGCCTCGGCAAGCCTGTCTCCCGCACCGACGATGTCCCGCAGCGCGTGCGCAACGAGGCCGTCGTCGTCCTCGGCCAGAAGAAGCTGTTCCAGCGGTTCGGTCCCGGATTGATTCACGCCCTCATCTTCTGGGGCTTTCTCGTCCTCTTCCCGACGATCATCATGGCGCTGATCGGGGCCGTCTCGAAGGGAAGCTCGCTTCCATGGCTCGGGCACCAGGGCTGGTTCGCGTTCCTCGTCGATCTCTTCGTCGTGCTCGTCCTCGTTGGAGTCATCGCTGCGTTCTG
>JAJAZN010000113.1 GCA_026785685.1 Thermoleophilia bacterium | reverse complement strand
TGGGCGTGGCGGGGGGCCGTGCCGAAGGGGCTAGAGGAAATCCTCGGCCGGTCCCACCGTAATTCGCGTGAGCGGCTTACCGGTCGGGGCGCGCATCGCCGAGACGACCGCCGCCGCCGCAACGACGGTCGGCGGCTCGCCCACGCCCTTAGCGCCGTAGGGCGCCGACGGCTCCGGCACCTCGATCAGCACCGACTCCACGGGAGGCATGTCGAGCGTCGTCGGGATGAGGTAGTCCGTGAAGCTCGCGTTCGTGATCCGACCGTCGCGCGTCTGGATCTCTTCCATCACCGCGAGCCCGAGGCCCTGCGCGGTGCCGCCCTCGATCTGCCCCTCGAGGGCGAGAGGGTTCACGGCCCGGCCGACATCCTGGGCCGTCCCGATCCAGACGACGCGGGTGAGGCCGAGCTCGACGTCGACCTCTGCAACGACGCGCATCGCCGAGCATGCGAGCGCCACGTGTGCGCGCTCTCCGGTGATCTGACCCGTCTCGGGATCGAGCGGGGTTGTCCGTGGATGGCGGTGCACGCGCTCCACGTCCACCTCGGCCACGCCGGTGCGCTTTCGCTCCTCGAGCGCCGCCCGACACGCATCCTGCACAGCGCCGGCGGCCATCCACGTCATGCGCGAGGCTGACGCGGACCCTGCCGAGCCGACGGTTGTCGTCGTGTGCGGCATCAACGTCACCGCATCGGTGTCGAGCTCCGTGCGCGCGACCTGGAGGATCACGCCGACGACGCCCTGCCCGACCTCGGCCGCGGCGCAGTGCACCTCGGCACGGCCGTCTGCGTGCAGCACCACGCGAGCAGCACACGAGTCGTCGAAGCCCTCGGAGTAACAGATGTTCTTGAAGCCGACCGCGAAGCCAACGCCGCGCTGCACGCCTTCGCCGCGGGTCGTGTTGCCCGCCCCACCGGGCAGCCGGATCGGGTCGCGCGGGAGCGCCTCGGCCGCGGGAACGGGTATCGCCGCAGCGGCGCGGATCGTCTCGGCAACCGGGCAGGATCCCTCGACCACCTGGCCCGTGGGGAGGACGTCGCCGGGGCCGAGGGCGTTCAAGAGGCGTAGCTCGATCGGGTCGATGTCGAGCTCTGCCGCGAGCAGATCCATCTGCGCCTCTGCCGCGAAGCACGTCTGCACGGCGCCGAAGCCGCGCATCGCGCCGCAGGGTGGATTATTGGTATAGACCGCTGTGGCCTCGATCAGGGCGTTGTCGACGCGGTAGGGGCCGACCGCGAACGAGGCCGCGTTCGATGCGACCGCCGTGGAACTCGATGCATACGCGCCGCCGTCGAGCAGGATCCGCATCTTCACGTTCATTAGCCTGCCGTCGCGCGTGGCGCGATGCTCACACCACATGCGCGCCGGGTGGCGGTGGATATGACCGACGAACGACTCCTCGCGGTTGTAGACGATCTTCACCGGGCGGCTCGTGTGTAGCGCGAGGAGCGCGCCGTGGAGCTGCATCGAGAGGTCCTCGCGGCCGCCGAACGCGCCGCCCACGCCCGCAAGGTGAATCCGCACCTGCTCGGGGGCAAGATCGAGGCATGGGGCGACCTGATCGCGGTCGACGTGGAGCCACTGCGTCGCGACATAGATGTCGACGCCGCCCTCGCCGTCGGGCACGGCGAGCCCCGACTCGGGCCCGAGAAATGCCTGATCCTGGATCCCAACGTCGTAGACGCCCGTCACCGTCACGTCTCCCTCGGTCTCGGGGTCTCCGTGGCTGATCACCATGTGGCGGACGACGTTCGGACGAGGATCATCGCGATATCCATGTCCCGCGGTCGGGCAGCCCTCGTGAAGCGGGTCCATTTCGGTGGCGCGCTCCATGTCGGAAACGATCGGAAGCTCCTCGTAGACGACCCTGATCGCAGCGGCCGCCCGTCGCGCCTGCTCGGGATGTTCGGCCGCGACGAGCGCGACGGGCTCACCGTAGTAGCGCACGCGATCGGAGGCGAGCACGGGCTGATCGGGGGACTCGAGGCCGTAGGTCTTCGCGCCCGGGACGTCCTCATGGGTCAGAACGGCGTGCACGCCGGCCATCGTCAGCGCCTGCGAGATGTCGATCTCGAGAATCCGCGCGTGCGGGTGCGGGCTGCGGAGCGTGTGGCCCCAGAGCATCCCGGCGGCCTGGAGGTCGCTCGAGTAGGCGAACTCACCCTTGACCTTGGGCGGCCCGTCGAGCCGGAGCACGCTGTCTCCGACGCGACCAACCGTCGGCGTCGCGACGACCGTGCTCACGACGCTGCCGCCTGCCGCACTGCGTCAAAGATCTTCGCGTACCCGGTGCAGCGGCAGAGGTTCCCGGAGAGGGCCTCGCGGATCTCGTCGTCGCTCGGCGACGGGTTCGCCTCGAGCAGGTCGACCGTTGCGACGACGAGCCCCGGCGTGCAGAACCCGCACTGAACCGCTCCCGCCTGGACGTAGGCCTCCTGCACCTTGTGCAACCGGTCGCCGTCGGCGAGGCCCTCCACCGTCGTCACCTCGTGGCCGTCGGCCTGGGCGCCGAGCACGAGGCAGGCGCAGACGAGCGTGCCGTCGAGGAGGACGGAGCACGAGCCGCACTCTCCCTGCTCGCACGCGTTCTTCGAGCCGGGCAGGTCGAGGCGCTCGCGGAGGACGTACAGGAGGCTCTCGCCGCCCCACGCCTCGGTCTCGCGGAGCTCACCGTTGACGGTCAGCGAGATCTTCATGCGAAGCACCTCTCGAGCGCGCGGCCGGTGAGAACGCGAAGGGCGTGACGGCGGTAGGCGGCCGTGCCGCGCACGTCGTCGATCGGGCTCGCAGCCTCGGCCACGCGGGCCGGGAAGGCATCGGCCTCGTCGATGCGGGAGGTGACGAGACGAACCGTCGGCGCGGAGGACCCGAAGGCAGCTCGGAGCTCGCCCCGCTCGCGATCGACCTGGAGCGCGAGCGAGCAGACAGCGATGACCATCGCGTTGCGCGGCCCGACCTTCATGAACGTCTGCGGCGCGCCGGTCGGCTTCATCCGCACCGAGACGACGAGCTCGTCGGGGGCAAGCGCGTTCTTCTTGACGCCGAGAACAAAGTCGCTGATCGGGACCCGTCGCTCACCGCGCACGCTCGCGACGCATACCTCGGCATCGCCGATGACGAGCGGCGGCAGCGCATCACCCGCGGGCGACGACGTGCCGAGATTTCCGCCGATCGTGCCGCGGTTCCGAATCTGCGGCGAGCCGACCGTCCGCGACGCCTCCGCCAGCGCGGGGAACTTGCCGGCCAAAGGAGCAGCCATGGCTTCGGCGTAGGTGAGCCCTGCGCCGAGGATCATCGTGTCGCCTTCGAAGCCGTACCCTCGCAGCTCGGGAACCTCGTTGAGGTTGATCAACGCCGCGGGGCGCGAGCGATCGAAGTTCAGCTCGACGAGGACGTCAGTACCACCCTGAACGAAGCGAGCGTCGGGGATCTCCGCCTTGAGAGCGAGGGCCTCGGCGAGCGAGCGGGGACTGTGGACGTCCACTAGCGCTCCTCGCGCACGTACGGGACGCCGAGGCTCGCGGGGGCGCCGAGACGACGCCGACCGATACCGGAGGAGACGATCACGAGCACCACGATAGTCATCACGTAGGGGAGCGCCTGGAAGAGCTGGGGCGTGACGGTGTACCCCTTCGCCTGGAGGATGAGGGGGAGCGCCGAGAACGCGCCGAAGACGTACGCACCGACGAGGCAGAGGTCGGCGCGCCAGAAGGCGAAGATGACGAGAGCGATCGCGATCCAGCCCGTTCCCCCCGTGAGACCGTCGACCCACAGCGGGGTCAGAGCGAGGCTGAAGCAGGCGCCGCCGACCCCTGCGAACGCCCCTCCCGCGATCGTGTGGGCATATCGATACCTCGTGACGCTGATCCCCATGGCGTCCGCTGCTGCAGGCACCTCGCCGATGGCCCGCACGTTGAGGCCGGGCCGAGTCCGAGACAGGTAGAGACCGACGAGAACGACGCAGATCCACGAGGCATACACGAGCCAGGTCTGGCCGAAAATGACCGGGCCGACGACGGGGAGCTCCTGCAGGCCGAACGCATTGACCTCCTCGAACGAGTAGCGCGCGGGGTTCGCGGCGAGCTCGAAGTCGTTCGCGATGTACGACGAGAGCCCCGCCGCACCGCAGAGGATCGTCAGCGCTAAGCCCGCAACGATCTGGTTCGCGCGTAGCGTGATCACGAGGAAGGCAAGGACGAGTGCCGCGACAGCACCGGCGAGGGCAGCAACGGCAACAGCGAGTGGCAACACGACGCCCTTGGGTCCGTCGATCCGCTGCACTGCCAGGAAGCCCAACACGGCACCGACGAGCATCATCCCCTCGACGCCGAGGTTCAGCACGCCCGAGCGCTCGGCCAGCAGCTCGCCGAGCGCGGCGTAGAGCAACGGCGTGCCGTAGGCGACGGCCGACGCGAGCACGACGACGACGATGCTCGAGTTCACGACGCCGACTCCGTCTGGGCGCGTGCATGGCGGATCGGGCGGGCGATCGAGATCCGGTACTGCACGAGCAGCTCCCCGCCGAGCATCGCGAAGAGGATCATCCCCTGCATCACGCCGACGAGCCCCGAGGGGAACTCCGCACTCTGGAGCGTGTAGCCCGCGTTCTGGAGTCCGCCGAGGAGGAACGCGGCAAAGACGACGGCGAACGGGTTGTAACGAGCGAGAGCCGCGACGACGATGCCGGTGTAGCCGTAGTTCGCCTGCTGCAGCCCACGGGCGTCGAGCACGTGCCTGAAGTCGCCCATCTGGCTCGCACCGCCGATACCGGCGATCGCGCCCGAGAGGCACATGATCGCCACGATCTTCCGCCTCGTCCGCATGCCCGCGTACCGAGCGGCGCGCGGGGAGTCGCCGATCACCTGCGCCTCGAAGCCGAAACGGGTGCGGGTGTACAGCACCCAGACGATGAACGCGACGGCCACGGCAACGAGGAAGCCGAACGGGATGGCCACAGACCCGATCGTCGTCACGGGCCAGGTCGCCGCGTCGACGAGGACCTTCCCCTGGGGGAACACGAGACCGGTGGCCGACGTGTCGCGCCAGTAGGAGAGCGAGTCGAAAATGAGGTAGTTGAGAACGAGCGCTGCGACGTAGTTGAGCATCAGCGACGTGATGATCTCGTTGGTGCGCAGAAACGCGCGCAGGAGCCCGGGGATGGCACCCCACGCCGCTCCGAGCACCGCTCCTCCGACGATCATGGCGCCGATCAGGACGGGTGCCGACTGCCCAGCGAGCAAAATGGCGACCCCGCTCGCCCCGATCGCGCCGACGTACAGCTGCCCTTCGGCGCCGATGTTGAACAGCTTCATGCGGAATGCGACAGCAGCTGCGAGACCGGTGAACGCGAGCGGCGTGGCAGCGATCAGGGAGTTGGTGAGGGCACCGTCGGCGAGGTAGGCAGCGTCGAAGAGTCGCCGGAACGTCGGAATCGGCGGATGCCCCGTAGCGACGAGCAGGATTGCGATCGCGATATGTGCGACGACGAGCGAACCGAGCGGAACGGCGACCATCAGCCAACGCCGCTGCTCGAGGCGCTTCTCGATCCGTACCTGAGGCAGGCTCACGACTCGCTCCCCGCGGGCTCGGCGGTGACCCCGGCCATCAGCAGCCCGATCTCCTCGGCGGTCGCCGTTTCGGGGTCGACTTCACCCGCGACGGCACCTTCGTACATCACGACGATCCGATCGGAGAGCATCATCACCTCGTCGAGGTCTTCACTGATCAGGAGGACGGCAACCTGGTTGTCCGCCGCCTGGCGGAGGTACGCGTGCACTGTTTCGATCGCGCCGACGTCGAGCCCCCGGGTCGGAGCGGCTGCGACGAGAACCCGTGGGTCGCTCGAGAACTCACGCGCGAGCACGACCTTCTGCAGGTTTCCTCCCGAGAGACTGCGCGCCGCCGTCTCGGGCCCGGGTGTCTTCACGTCGTAGCGCTCGATCATCTCCTGCGCCCGCTTCCGGATCAGCCCGAGTCGCAGGAAGGGCCCGACCGCCTCTCTTCGGTACGACTTGAGCGCGATATTGGACGCGATGCTGAGGCTCGGTGACACACCCGTATGCATCCGGTCCTCCGGCACGTGGGCGATGCCGGCCGTGATCGCCGCACGCGGGTCGCCGGACTTCAGCGGCGTGCCCGAGACGGAAACGGAGCCCGCCGACAGATCGCGCATACCCGTCACGGCCTCCGCCAGCTCACGCTGACCGTTCCCCGCAACGCCGGCGATCCCGAGGACCTCGCCGGCGCGAACCGAGAGCGAAACGCCCTTGAGGGCGTCACCGCCACGGTCTCCGGCGGCGGTGATGCCCTCGACCTTGAGGACGACATCGCCGATCGTTGCTTCGCTCTCGCGGCGTCGGGCAGCATCGATATCCCGGCCGACCATCAGCGCCGCGAGCGACTCGGGCGTCGCGCCCGCCGTGTCAACGGTGGCGATCGAGCGGCCACCGCGCAAGACGGTGACGCGATCCGAGACCTCGAGTACCTCGTGCAGCTTGTGCGTGATCACGATCACGGAGTGTCCCTCGGCCGCCATGACGCGAATCGTGCGGAACAGCTGCCGCGCCTCCTGCGGGGCCAGCACGGCGGTCGGCTCGTCGAGGATCAGCACCTGCGAACCACTGCGCACCGCCTTCATGATCTCCACGCGCTGCTGCTCGCCGACCGACAGCTGCCAGATCTTCGCGTCGGGGTCGACCGGCATGTGGAGCGCCTCCGAAATCAGCTCGACCTCGCGGGTGCGGCTCGCCCGGTTGAGCAGGAACGGCTCGGTGCGCGAGCCGAGGACGACGTTCTCGGAGACGCTGAGCGTGTCGACGAGTCGGAAGTGCTGGTGCACCATCCCGATGCCGGCGGTGATCGCGTCACGTGGGCTCGCGAGCTCGACGATCTTCCCGGCAACCTCTATCTCGCCCTCATCCGGCCGATAGAGGCCGGTGAGGATGTTCATCAGGGTTGTCTTGCCGGCACCGTTCTCTCCGAGGAGGGCGTGCACCTCACCCGGTGCGACCTCGAAGGAGACATCGTCGTTCGCGAGGACGCCCGGGAAACGCTTCGTGATTCCGCGCATCGCGACCGCAACCGCCCTCGGGGCAGGGGGAGTAGGTGAGGCGTGCGGCTCGGGGGAGCTCATCGGAGCTGATCGGGTTCCATGGGGTG
>JAJAZN010000112.1 GCA_026785685.1 Thermoleophilia bacterium | reverse complement strand
CAGCAAGATTCGGGCTCGACGTTGCCGTCGAGCGCGTCGGCCGCTGGGAGCCGGTTCCGCCAAACCCTCGGTTCCGGGATGCAATCTCCGACGCTGCGGCCGATCTGGGTCTCTCTGCGATGGAGCTGCCATCGGGAGCGGGGCACGACGCTCAGGCGCTCGCTCCGATCACGCCGATCGGGATGGTCTTCGTGCCGTCGGTCGGCGGGGTCAGCCATGATCCGAGCGAGCGCACGAAGTGGGAGGACTGCGTCAACGGAGCGAACGTGCTGCTCGGCGCGACGGTGCGCCTCGCCCGGGCGCTCGGCGCCTGAGCAGGCTGCGTGCCGGGAGAATCAGTGTGCGAGCGAGCGGGGCACGACGAACGCGTCGATCAGCCCACACGCGGGTCCCAGGTCCCGCCAGGAGCCGATGTCGAGTCGAAGTGCGGCGAGCGCGCCGGTAGGGAACACGTCCGGGCCGGGCGGAGCGAGGATCATGGTCAGCTCGTGCAGTGTCGGGTTGTGTCCGATCAGCAGAATCCCCGCCAGGGCATCGTCCTCAACTGCAACCAGCTCGAGAACGTCGTCGACGGATGCGTGATAGAGGCCCCGTTCGACGCGCTCCTCGGGAAAGCCGAGCCCGGGCCTGACGAGCTCGAACGTTGCCTGCGCGCGGACGGCCGTGGAGCAGATCACGAGATCGGGGCGCACGTCGTTCGTGTCTGCCCAACGAGCGATGCGGTGGGCTGCTTTCTTGCCGCGAGGGGCGAGCGGCCTGTCATGGTCGGCGAGACCGGGATCGTCCCAGCTCGACTTCGCGTGTCGGAGGATCCAGAGGCGCTTCACCAGCCGTGTCGCCAGCCCCGAACGAGCTCGGTCTGCGCCGGAGTCTCGGGAGAAGGACGGGCGGCCGCGATCCCACCCCGCAGCTGCGCGATGCGTGCGACAGGATCACCGTCATCGAGGTCGTGGCGCATCAGCCAGCACCCGACCACCGTGCCGGTCCGGCCCACGCCTCCAAAGCAGTGCACATATGCCATGCCTCCGTTGACCCTCGCTTCGTCGATGACGTCGAGGATTCGCATCATGTGGCCCGCGGTGGGCGTTCCCATGTCGGGGATCGGATGCGCGATGCGGCGAGCCGCAGCAAGCCACCGTCCATAGTCGGGCAGTGGATCCGAGGGGTGCGTGAGGTCGACGAAAACCGTCACGCCGTCACTCTCGAGCGCCGCTACAGCTTCCGGCGTCCCCGGATAGCCGCCGGCACGGAGCCCTACGGCAACGATGTACGTCGCGGGAACGGACACACCCTGAATCTATCCCTCCTCACCGGCGCGGCGAATCGCCGCCCACGCGGCACCGGCCGAGAAGCCGCGTCGGGCCAGGAATGCGAGGGCACGCCGGCGATCCGCATCGTCGGCAACCGAGCGGCGGCCGAGCGCCGCACGAGCGAGCGCTGCCTCGTCCTGCTCTCCGTACGCCTCGTCGAGAGCGGCTTCCGCGCAGTGCCCACGGAGTCCGCGCTCGCGCAACTTCTGCTCGGCCCGGCGCCGCCCATACCCTCGACCCCGCATTCCTCGCGCCAGCTGTCCGGCGAGAGCCGCGTCGTCGAGGTATCCGTACCCCCTGACGCGTTCGATCGCCTCGAGTGCGATGTTCGACGGAACGTCCCGCGCTGCCAGCTTCTTCTCGATCTCGGCCGTTGATTGCGCCTTCACCGAGAGCGATCGGATCACGAACAACCGTGCGCGCACACGGGCGAGGGCCGTCTCCACCTCGGCGCGTCGGGACGCGTCGATCTCGTCGCCGCTCGAGACGCCGAGCTCGGAGAAGACCTCGGGCTCCACTCGAAGCCATGCCATCCCATCGAGCCGCAGCGCGATCGAGCGGCGTCGCGTGGTCGCTGTTGCGTCGTCGCTTGCCGCGCTGTGTTCGATCGTGAGCTGCGGCATCCGTTCGAGGCTACTGTTTGTGGGCAATGGTCGTCCGCGTGCTCCTTCTCGTCGCCGCAGCGTTCCTCCTTGGTGTTGGCTGCACCGGAGGCGACGACGAGCCGCCGCCGTCCTCCACTGCGACCGCGACGACGGTGACCCCACTCGAAGGAGCATCGGCTGAAAACGTTGTGGTTCCGGCGACCATCACAGAGACGGTACTACTGACCGATGTCCGCTCCGCGCGCCAGGAAGGGTACGACCGCGTCGTCTTCGAGTTCGCGAACGGCGTTCCCGGTTACGAGGTCGGTTACGTCGAGCGGCCCATCGTCGCGGATGGTTCCGGCGACGAGGTGACCGTCGACGGCGCCGCCGTCCTGCGGGTTCGGATGGAGCCTGCGCTCGACGCCGATCTCACGCAGGAGTCTGCACCGCGTACCTACACGGGGCCGAACAGGTTTGCGCCGGACACCGCCGTCGTCGTCGAGCTCGTACGCACGGGAGGCTTCGAGGCGGTGCTCGCGTGGGCCGCCGGCATCGACGGGAAGCGCCCGTTCCGCGTCACGACGCTCTCCGATCCGCCCCGCATCGTGATCGACGTCGACTCGTCGTCCTGACCCGAGGCCTCGATAGAGAATCTCTCCGCAATTTGCGGCCTTCTTCTCCCACGCACCCTTGTCTCGGCTGCCGGGGTGCCCTAGGTTCTCACTTGCACCGAGCACGGGGCACCTGAGGTTGAAGGCCTCCCGAGCGACTGAAGCGCAAGCGACGGTTGGTCGGGTAGCTGGACGAAGGAGCTACCGACCCGGTGCATTTTCTTTGGTTTCGAGTCCGCCCCTGCCGGAGAGCAGCATCACCGGGATCGGGCGCGTTGTTCTGCGCGCATAGGCGGCGTAGCCCGGGTGCGTCGACGTGATGGTCGGCCAGAGAGACGCGTATTCATCGTCGTTCGCCGCCCTCGCTGTCACCTGCTCGGTCTGCGTCCTGATCGTGACCATCGCGCGCGGGTCATCCCGGAGGTTCAGCCACCACGCCGGCGGGCGATCCTCGCCGCCGTTCGACGCAACGATCACGAGATCGGAGCCGGACTCGAAGTACGTCAGCGGTGTGGTTCGCGGACGGCCGGAACGCCGCCCCGTCGTCGTCAGCAGGAGCACCGGCATGCCCGCCACACGGCCGAGCAGGCGGCCACGCGTGAGCCGGTAGATGACCCGATGGCTGCGTCCCATTGCCCTGATCGCGGCGGGCCGGAGATTCATGCCTCTACTCCGGAACTGCGACGGCGACCGCTCGCTGGCGCGCCGGGCGCGCCTCGAGCCGGTCGACGGATGGCACGACTCCCGCGGGAAGCTCCGTGATCTCGCCGGTCCGCGCAAACCCGAGCACCGATCCGACCACGATGTCCGCAACCGAGAACGAGTTGCCGACGAGGTAGTCGTCATCGCCGAGTGCCGACGCGACGACCTCGGCCGTCGCGACGAAGCGCGCCGCGGCGCGTTCGATGATGCCAGGATCGGCCTCGCCCGAGCCCCAGAGCTGGCGCGCGATGTCCATCAACGCACCCTCGCTGTCGGTCATTCCGAAGAAGCACCACTGGTACTGGAGCGCCCGCTCGTGCGAACCAAGCGGCGCGATCAGCCCGGCGTCGAGGTTCTGGTCAGCGATGTGAAGGATCAGAGCGGCCGACTCGAAGACGGGCCCGCCTTCCTCCTCGAGTACCGGCGAGCGGCCGAGCGGGTGAAGGGCGCGGTATTCGGGTGTCTGCTTCATGTCCCGCGACATGACGGTGAGATCGAAGTGGATGCCGAGCTCCTCGAGGAGCCAGAGCACGCGCGTCGAGCGGGAACGGGGCTGGTGATGGAGTCTCATCGGGCGATCCTAGTTGCGAGATACTGTCGGGCGATGGCCGAACCCGACCTCGGGCCATTGGCGGCGACCACCGCCGACGTTGCGGCGGAGTGGGGAGTTACGCTCGGCGATCCCTTCGCGGTCGCGCGATTTTGCTTTGTGGCTACGGCAGGGCCGGAGAGCGTCCTGACGGTGACGCCACTCGACGACGACGAGGCCGATGAGGAGGTGGACGCGCTCGAGTTCTGGAACGGAGACGGCGCCGTTCGCGTACTGCGCAGCGACCGGGGTCAGCGTGCGCTCCTGCTCGAGCGCGCTCGACCGGGACTGATATTTCAGAGCTCCTGGAGGACGAGTCCACCGCGATCGCGGTGGAGGTCGGGCTGCGACTCTGGCGGCCGGCAGCCAAACCGTTTCGCTGGATTGGCGACCACGTCCCGCGCTGGCTCGACCGTGCCGAGAGCTCGAGGCAGCGCGGGTGCGAGCTCATCCCGCTTGCGCGGGAGTTGTACGCTTCGCTCGACGTCGGCCGGGAGATTCTCGTCCACGGCGACTTCCATCACCACAACATTCTTCGTGCCGGCGACCGGTATCTGGCGATCGATCCGAAGCCGATGCTCGGCGAGCCGGAGTACGACGTCCCGTCGTTCCTGCGGAACCCGATCGGCCGCGGGTATCGCATGGAATCGTGCACTACCGAGAGGCGTTTGGCGGCGTTCGCTGCAGCCGGCCTCGATGAGAGCAGGATGCGCAAGTGGGCCTTCATCCGCTGCGCGTACCTCGGTGTTCGTGAGCGAGAAGCCGCCGTGCTCAAGAAGCTCGTCGGTGACACGTCCTAGTCCGTATCCCGTATCCGTTTCACGCTTGGAGCTCGACCCACGAAATGGTTGAATCGAAGGTGATGCCGATCTCGTTTCGCCACGTGCTCTTCGAGGCGGCCCCTGCGGTCGTGCCCGAGCTGGCCGCGTTCTACGGCAGCACACTCGGGCTCCGGCACATCCACTCGTGCGCCGACAACGTCGCCGTCGCGGTGGGAGAGACAACGTTCGAGTTCCGAGCCGGTCGCGGGCACCCGTTCTACCACTTCGCATTCCTCGTTCCGGGCGACCGCTTCCACGCGGCGCATCGCTGGGCCGCCGACCGCGTCGCCGTCCTCCCCGACGAGGACACAGGTGATGAGGTCTTCGACTTCGAGCACTGGGATGCGCAGGCGCTCTACTTCCACGATCCGGCCGGAAGCATCGGAGAGCTGATCGCCCACCGGGGGATCGGAGAGTCGGGCGCCACGGGACGCTTTCACCCGGACGAGTTGCTCGGGCTCTCGGAGGTCGGCATCGTCGGAGATCCACCGCTCCTTGCCGACGCGTTGCTGGAGACGTTCGCACTCCCGGTCTGGAGCGGCTCCGTCACCGAGGAGAGGGGGCTGGGGTTCATCGGCGAGAAGGCACGGACGCTAATCCTCTCCCGGGCAGGACGTCCCTGGCTCCCAACGGGGCGCCCCGCAGAAGCGCATCCACTGGAGGTTGTGTTTGCCGGTGTGGAAGCCGGCGACGTCCAGCTCGGATCGGGCGGCTTCGTTCGCGGCGTCCCGCTTCCGCATCCCAGCTGACCAGGTACGGTCGGTCGATGCAGGCGCTCGACACGTTTCTGCCGCGGTTCGACGTCAACGAGACACACTCGATCAGCCTTGCCTGCGAAGCAGAGCGAGCGCTCGAGCTCGCCCTGGCGGCTCCGGCGGCTCCGGGTCGACTCGTCACCGCGCTCTTCCGCGCTCGGGGGTTACCGCCGGGCGCATCGGTGCAGGGGCTGTTTCACCGGATGGGGTTCGACACGCTCTCGAGCTCAACCACCGAGGTCGTGCTCGGCGCCTGCGGAACACCGTGGTGGCCGTCGGGACGGCTCGGCCCGTTCGTCGACCCGCGCCCGGGAACGGTGCGCGTCGCGACCGACATTCGCGCGACGCCTGTCGACGGCGGTTGCATCCTCTCCACCGAGACTCGCGTCCTCGCCGTCGACGCTGCTGCTCGACGCGCGTTTCGGCGCTACTGGGTCGTCGTCGGGCCGTTTTCCGCTTTGATCCGGCGTCGCTGGCTCCGGGCGGCGAAAGGCGCTACGACGCGCGACGCGTGCGGCGGAACAGGTGGGCGAAGTTGATCGACCAGCCGATGCCGTCCGAGCGGCGCACGAAGAGGCGAGGCTCGTCCGGACGCCAGATGTTGCGCGTGTAGCTCGTGTTCCAGTCGCTCACGACGGGAGCGTAACGGTCCGTCGCGCGGGGTTGGAGCGCCCCGCTTCCCGGTCAGGCTTCGTCGGGAGCCGCGTCCGTTTCGCGGAGCGCCTTCCTCGCGTGACCGAAGCCGTCCCGCTCGAGCGTCGCCTGCACGCTCTCGCGTGCCTTGTGGATTCTCCACTTGACCGTCGCCAGGGTGATCTCGAGCGAGTCTGCGATCTCGTGGTAGGAGAGGCCGACGATGTCCCGGAGGAGCAGCGCTGCTCGGAGGTCGACATTGAGGAGGGCGACTGCCGCCCAAAGGGCCTCGATCGGCTCGGCCTGCTCGAACCGTGGCTCGACGAGCATCGGCATCGTCACGTCGTCAATGTTGAGTGCACTGGGTCGGCGCTCGATCGCACGAAGCTCATCGATCAGGGCGTTCTTTGCGATCTGGAACAACCACGTCGTGAAGGCCGCGTCGCCGGTAAAGCCGGGAAGGCCCTTGAAGACCTTGAGAAACACGTCCTGTGTCAGATCCTCCGCGAGCCGCCGATCGTCGACGAGGCGGTAGACGTACGTGAAGACGAGGCGCTCGTACCCGTGGACGATAACGGCGAACGCGCGCTGGTCGCCGCGCTTTGCCCGTCGCAGCACGGCCGCGTCTGGCTGCGTGAGCGTCGAGCCGGTGTGCTTCAGCGTATCCATGTCAGTTGCCGACCACCGCCTTGTGGATTCGTCGTCGGAAGGGACGTCTCCTCCGCCATCGGCCAACCGTGACGGGCGCCCGATCGTACGTCAAGGGGGAGAGCGATCACTCACCGTAAGGGTGACGTCCGATCCGGAAGACATTCTCGAGGAATGCCCGTGCAACTCGTCTTCGATCTCTTCGCGCCGGCTCCGGCCGAGCCGCTCGCCGATCGACCGGGGACGGCTGTGGCTCGCACTGCGGTGCCGATTCCGTCCGGATATGCGGTGTTCGACTGCGAGACCACCGGCACCGATACGGCGCGCGACGAGATCGTCTCGCTCGCGCTGATTCAGCTCGACGCAGACGGTGCGGAGACGGGGCGGTACTCGAGGCTCGTCCGGCCGACCCGGGAGATTCCGGCAGAGGCCACAGCGGTGCACGGGATCTCGGCGATGGACGTCGCTGACGCGCCCTCCTTCTCCGACATCGCATCCGATCTCCGGGAACACCTTGGCGACTCGGTGTTCGTCGCCCACAACGTCGGGTTCGACCTGCCGATGCTCCAACACGCGTTCGAGCGCGCCGGGATCGACTACGGTCCGCCCGCAACGGCCTGCACGCTGGAGGCGTTCCGGCTGCTCGAGCCGCTCGCCGACAACCATCGGCTGCAGTCGATCTGCGAGCGCCGTGACATCGCTCTCGAAGGCGCCCATGAGGCGCTGAGCGACGTTCTTGCGACCGTCGAGCTGTTACGCGTCGTGCTCGCCGAGGGCGTAGCGCCGGAGACGATCGAGCTCGACACCTCCGAGTACATGCGGCTTCGCTCCCGGGGCGACACGCGCCCCGCTTCGGAGCCTCAGATCCGCCGGCTCTTCGGGATGGCGCGCTCAGCGGGGTTGCGATTGCCGGACGGCGGCGTCGACCGCGGGGAGGTCGTCGCTCTTGTGGAGCGTGTCGTGGGCGTGACCGACGTCGACGCCCTCACGCGCGCCCAGGTGCAAGACGTGTTCGACGCGCTCGAGGAGCTGATTGCGCAACAGGCTGCCCTCGGACTAGCCGCCTCCGGGTAGCGTATGCTCGCGCCATGAGCAAGGTCACGGCAGATAGCGCCGTTGGAAAGGCCTTCCTCGTCGCGCTCACACGCCGCGACTACCAGGCGCTTGGCGCCTGCTTCGCGGCCGAAGGGACACTGCGAGGCATCGTTCCACCCGGCCTGCGCGAGGCCGACGGGCGCGACGCGATCGTGGAGCGATTCCGACTCTGGACGAATGACATCGAAGAGTACGCGATCGCTGACAGCGAGGCGGCGCCGTTCGCCGATATGCTTCGCCTCCGCTGGGTCGTGCAAGGCGTCGACCCCGAGATCGGGCTGAACGCCTACGAGCAGACGGCGTACGCCGAGGTCGCCGACGGCGTGATCGCGCGGATGCGCCTCGCCTGCTCGGGCCACCGCCCACTCTGACCGAGCTCGCCCGCGCCGCGGCCGAGTGTGAAGGGGGAGGGAGGATTGTACACGTGCTGAGAAGCCCCACAAGATCTGCGCGTCCTGCCAGGCGCAGAACGAGGATGGCCGTACTTCCAGGGATTGAACACCTTTCCTGCGTTGCAGCTGCTACCGTGCACACCAGTTAGAGCGATTACAGGTTTGCGCGAAGTGCGCCTTCCCTATGCGTTCGTGAGTTGTGGTGGGAGGTGTATTTCATGGCAGAAGGAACCGTTAAATGGTTCAACGATGCGAAGGGTTTCGGTTTTATCGAGCCCGCCGAGGGGTCGAAGGATCTCTTCGTGCATCACAGCAACATCGCCGGTGACGGCTTCAAGTCGCTCCCCGAGGGCGCAAAGGTCACATTCGAGGCCCGCGAGGGCGCGAAGGGCCCGGAGGCAACGAACGTCGTCGTCGTCTCGTAGTTCGGTCGTTGGTTGCCCGCGGTCGCTTTGGCGGCCGCGGGCGCCTCTTCCGTCCCACTGATCGAGGAAAGGAGCTGCGCTATCGCCGTCAAGGAAGAAAAGATCGAGATGGAGGGTGAGATCACCGAGGCCCTCCGCAACCGGATGTTCCGGCTCAAGCTCGATAACGGGCACGAGATGATCGGCTACACCGCCGGCCGCATGAAGCGGTACCGGATTCGCATGCTCCCCGGCGATCGCGTTCGGGTCGAGTTATCACCGTACGATCTCGACCGCGGCCGCATCGTCTACCGGCTCCGCTAGCAGCGGGGAGCGGGCCTGATGGCCGATCGAGCCGCAGACCTCCAGACGGAGCTCGCCGCGCTGCTCTCGCAGCACGAGCCGACGCTCCGCGACTACGAGCGCGCCGACCTGTTGCAGCTCGAGCAGCGCTGTGCCTGGCGGCCGGGGAGCCGTCCGACGCGTCCCGAACCCATGGTCGTTGCGTTCCTCAACTTCTTCGATCGGGCCGAGCAGGAAGAGCTCACCGACCGGACGCTCGCCGCCGGAACGGTGGACGAGCTTCGGCGGACGTTCCGCGAGCAGCTCGCTCGCGACACCGCGTAGCCTCTAGATGCCCTCGGCGAGAGCGGCTGCGGCCGCCCGCGCCCGCTCTCGCTCTGCCTGCTCGATCACCCGGAGCACCGCGAGCTTCCGCTCGGCGTCGTCCGCGAACGGCGCATGGTCGATCGGCGGCAGCTCGAACTTGCTCTCGCGCGGGTCAGCCGTGATCTCCTCGTGCGGCCCCTCGGCCGCCACCTCGTCCCCCATGGGACACAGCATCTCCGGTTTCGCTGGATTGTCCAGAAGCAGATGCGCGCCTAGCCTTCGGTGCTCGTTCCCCGATCGCTAGCGTGGGCGCACGCATGAGCCGATACCTCCGCACGAGTTCGGCCGACGAGGATGCGCACGCGTCAAACCTCGAGCTCTTCTACGACCTCGTTTTCGTTCTCGCCGTCACGCAGGTCTCGCATCTCCTCCTCGACCAACTGACGTGGGGTGGGGTTGGGCGCTCACTCCTCGTTCTGCTCGGCATCTGGTGGGCGTGGACAAACACGACCTGGGTCACCAACATGCTCGACCCGGACGCGACCGTCGTCCGACTGCTCGTGCTCTCGCTGATGTTTGCGAGCCTCGTCATGGCCGTTGCGATCCCCGATGCGTTCGGTAGTCGCGCCCTGCTCTTCGCCGGGGCGTACGTGGCAATTCAGGTCGGCAGGACGGCCTTTCTCGCGTTCGTTGTTGCCGGGCGTGGCTCACCCGAGCGTGCGCCCGCGACCCACACCCTCGCCTGGTTCCTTGCGTCGGGCGCGTTCTGGCTCGCGGGAGGCTTCGCGTCCTCGGCACGGATCACGCTCTGGCTAATCGCGATCGCTATCGACTACTCCGCACCCCTCGTCTTCTACCGGGTGCCCGGCCGACGCCGGCTCAGCCCCGACTCCTGGAACGTCGAGACATCGCACTTCGCCGAACGGTTCCAGCTCTTCATCATCATCGCCCTCGGCGAGTCCATCGTCGTCACGGGCGCGACGACGTCGGAACTCCCGCTCGACGCTGCGCGTTTCGCGGCGCTCGGACTCGCCTTCCTCTCGACCGCTGCGTTCTGGTGGCTGTACTTCCACCTCGTCGCCACGATCTCACAGCTTCAGCTCGCGTCAGCGCAGGACAGCACGACCCTCGCGCGCGACGGGTACACGTTTCTCCACGTGATCATCGTCGCAGGAATCATCGTTTCCGCCGTCGGCGATGAACTCGTGATCGCCCATCCACGCGACACGCTTCCTACCCCCGAGCTCATCGCACTCGTTGCGGGGCCGGCCATCTATCTTCTCGGGCACACGTTCTTCCGTCTGCGGATGGCCGGCTCGGTCGGCTGGAGGAGACTCGTCGGGGCGGCAGCCTGCCTGATCGTCGGGCTCGTCGGCCGGGCTGCCTCGGCCCTCGTCGTTGCAGCGCTCCTCGTGGGTGTGCTCGCTGCCGTGATCGCGTCGGAGCAGATCGCGGGCCGGAGGAGGGCCAATCGGGGCGAGCCGTCGACACTCGAGCGGTTGGAGGCAAGCACTTCAGTGTGAACGAGAGTGCTTCTCCGGCGTAGAGTTGCGCCGATGATTCGCCCGAGCTGCTCAGGAGGCCCACGATGATGAGCAAGGCGATCCTCGCCGCAGCCGAGAGCCCACGGATGCAGCGTGGTGTGCGCCGTCACGGCATGCGCCTCGGCGCCGCCCGTTTCGTCGCGGGCGAGACGCTCGACCAGGCCGTCGTCGTCCTGCGCGGGCTCAACGACAGGGGACTTCTCTGCAACACGACGCTGCTCGGCGAGGGCGTGTGCGACGAGGCCGAGACGCGCGTCGTCGTCGAGACCTACAGGGAGATCTTCGATCGGATCGCGGCAGAGAAGCTCCGCGTCAACGTCGCCCTCAAGCTCACGCATCTCGGGCTCGGATTCGATGAGGATCTCGCGCGCGCGAATATCGGCGAGCTCGCCTCCGATGCGGCGCGACTCAGCAACTTCGTACGCCTCGACATGGAGGAGTCGGCGTTCGTCGATGCGACGCTCCGCGTCTACCGCAGCCTCCGCGAGGAGGGCCACGAGAACGTGGGCACCGTGCTGCAGTCGTACCTCTACCGCACGCCGGGCGACCTCGACGCGCTCCTGGATCTCTCCCCGAACCTTCGCTTCGTCAAGGGGGCGTACCTCGAGCCCCCCGACCTCGCCTATCCCGAGAAGTCCGATGTCGACGCCGCCTACGCCGCGCTCGTCGAGCGATCCCTCTCGGCCGGCGGGTTTACCGCAATCGCGACGCACGACACGGCGCTCATCGCCCGGGCGATCGCCTTCGCGAAAGCGAACGGCATCGGGCGCGACCGATTCCAGTTCCAGATGCTCTATGGCGTCCGCGGAAAGCTGCAGCTCGATCTCGTCGAGAAGGGCTACGACGTGCTTGTCGCGACACCCTACGGGCCAGATTGGTATCGCTACCTGATGCGCCGCCTGGCCGAGCGGCCGGCCAACGTGCTCTTCATCGCGAAGAACATGATCCGTCGCTAGGCCGACGCGGCGTTGACGACGAGATCGACACCGCCGTGTGCTTCGGCCGCCTCCGCCAGCGCAGACCGTACGCTCGCCTGGTCGGTCACGTCGGCGCGTAGCGCGAGCGCGCCCGCCTCGGTGACTCCGGCCAACGTCGATTCGGAGCGCGCGACGCCTGCCACGGCCCAGCCTTCCGCGCAAAGCGGTGGCCGACCCGGGGTACGTCAAGGGACGCCGTGGGTTGCTCGAGGGCCACGGCCTCGGCTGCTGGGCGATCGGGGCCCACCTCGGCGGGCAGTGCGTGGCGGATCCGATCGACGCGCGTCACCGCGGAATCCTGCCCCCCGAGGTCTGGGGCGACGGCGATCCCGAGGGTGTCCGGCACCGCGCGGCGGAGCGGATGAAGGACACGGCCCGTGGGGCCGCGGCCTTCGGCGTCCCGGTTGTCAACGGCTTCACCGGCTCGCCCGTCTGGCACCTGCTCTACTCGTTCCCGCCGAACGACTTCGCTGCCATCGAGCGCGGCTATGACGAGTTCGCCGAGCGCTGGGGGCCGATCATCGATGTCTTCGACACGGAGGGCGTGAATGCAGGGGGAGTAGTCGACGACGGCCGGGTCCGAAGACGGTCGGGCTCAATCCCGCTGGGTGCGGCGCCTAGCCGGAGCCGAGGTCGACGTTGCCGCCCGCTTGGGAGGCGAAGGCGGTCGGGAGCCCGAACAGTGGCTCCGCAATCCTTGTGCCGTCGCCGGCTGGCGTTCGAGTTGCCGCAGCCGTATATCGCGTGAAGCGGAGTGGCCGCAGCACGAGGACGGCCGTCAGCGCGTACACACACGAGGCGATGAGTGGGGGCCGGTAGTTCACATCGGTGATCGACGCCATCTGAGCAATGGAGCCCGCCACAACGGCCGCGAACACCGCCACGGGCCATCCGACGAGCAGGAACTTGGCGAGCCGGAGCCGTCCGGAGGAGCCGCCTCGCTGGTTCCCCGTTGGGCTCCACGCGAGCGGTCGACCGACGAACGTATCCGTGAATGCGAAGAGGTGCGCCCACGTGTAGACGAGCTTCACGCGCATCGCGTCGAGCCCGTATGGGCATCGATGCCATAGCGGGAGAAAGAGGAAGGCCTGGACCAGCGCCGGCACAAGGAGCAGGTAGTTCCACCAGAAGACCTTGTCGGGGAAGAACCACACCATCAGTGCGGTTGGTAGCGGTGCCACGATGACGCGAGCCCCGGATGCGGTTGCACGGGTCGGTGTAGAGGAGTCGTTCTCTCGCAGTCGGGGCGCGAGGCACCGCAACGACGTTGCCGTGTTGGTCGGACGAGGGCATCTACCGAATATCGGCGAGGCCACCCGAGTGCTTGAGAGTGTCCCGGGATTCTGTAAGAGCTCGAATCAGAATGAGACTTGTGCCGCCGAAACGTGCTGGGCGGCACGCTGCTTCGTCCTCGGTCGCCCAGATATGTCCCATATCTGCGGCTCCCTGCGTCCTCGCATCGCACTCGCCCATCACGCCCCGGCGACGAAGCGTCATTCTGATTCGAGCTCTAAAGCAGGTTGGATCCTCGTTCCGCGAGATCCTCCGCTTCGGCTCCGGCTGTGCCTCGCTTCTCCACGACCCAGTAGCGATCGTGGCGCTCGACGACGGCCTCCACCTCGGGGCTCGTGTGCCAGGGCTCGGGGAAGACCAGGAACCGAGTGTCGTTCGCGCGCACGGCACCGTACTCGCCCGCGGAGAGCTCAACGAGCAACGAGCAGCTCGTCTGCTCACATTCGCAGACGAACTTCCCGTGTGGTTCCGACGAGCCGGAAATGACGGCGAGGTCGTGCAGACGTTCGTTGACCTGTCGGAAGAGATCTTCGTTGCGGGCGGCCCGCTTCCCTCGTTCCTCGCCTGACACCCCGGCAGCCTAGTCGACCGACGACCCGAGCCCCTTTCGAGCACGACTCGAGGGTGACTCCTCTCACGGACATCCGGCGAGCGGCTCACGTCTCGCTGACGATGATGAACCTGATGGGCACTCCTTCGACGCTTCGTTGAGGAGCGTCCTTCGTTGCCATGTGCTCGACGATACCCGCGTCGTCATCGTCCCTGACGGCGACGATGATCTCGTCTGCAGCGAACGTGGCGAGCGCATCTCGAATCGCAAGGGCCACGTCTGCCTCACCGGCGCTCGAGCTGACGGCGTGCCCGGGGAGCGCTGCAGCAGTTTCGGCCGCGACTTCCTCGGCGTGGGCGAACGCTTCCTGGTCGTTCGCGAGCCAATCCAGGAAGCCCTGGCGAACCGCAGGTACGACAACCTTGATCGTGTCGTCCGGGTTGGTGTACTGGCCGAGCTTGTCGCCGGCGTTCTCGACCGTGCTCAGAACCAGGATCCTTCTGCCGCGGTCGCGCCCGCCCTTAGGATCGAGGATCGAGCGAGGAAGAAACGCCTGTTTCTGATGCTGGCCGTTTGAGTCATGCGGGCTGGGAACGGGAATTGCGGTTTCGTTCATGCTCGGCTTCCTCGTGCACCGAGAAGTGCGACCACGATCGCGACGAGAAGCAAGAGGAAGATGAACTTCGACAGCGCCAGACCGCCGGCGATCGCGAACAGAATGAGGATCAAGACGATAATCCAGAGCATGGGTGAGCCTCCTTGTGGGTTTCCAAATGGTCCTGATACCCGTGGCTGCGGAGCATCAAACATCACGGCGGGCAGGTTTCGGGATCGAGCGAGCGGGGAATGGTGGACGCGGAGGTTCGCCACCACTAGGAGGTACGGACATGAAAAAGACCATGAAGCTTGCACTGGTATCCGTTGCCGCGGTCGTCGCCGTCGTCACGTCAGGGCTGGTCGTCGGCTCGGGTGACGCGGCGCTCGCAACAGCACCGAACAATACGAACCCACCGACGATCACCGGGACACCCGAGGAGGGGAAGACTCTTACCGCATCGCGCGGTATGTGGGGCGGGACGGACCCGATCTCCTACGGGTACGCCTGGAAGAGGTGCGATTCGGACGGCGGTAGCTGCGCCTCGATCAGCGGAGCGAAGGGCAACACGTACGTCCTCAAGGCGGTTGACGCGGGCAACACGCTCCGGATCACCGTCACCGCGAAGAACAGCGATGGCTCGAAACAGGCCACGTCGGTGCCGACGTCCGTCGTCAAGGCCGCAGCCTCGCCACCGCCGTCCAACGGTTGTGGCAAGTCGAGCGGTGGCTCGATCGGGATCGGTGAGATCACGTCACCGGCCCGTCTGCTGATCGACCAGACGCAGGTGTCGCCGAGCACGATCTCGTTCGGCACGGAGACCGTTACCGCCAGATTCCATGTGACGGCTTGCGGTGCCTCTGTCCAGGGCGCTCTGCTGTACGTGACAGCGGTTCCCTACAACCAGTTCTCGATTCCTAATGAGCAGGCGACCGGTTCTGATGGCTGGGCGACGCTCGAGTTCCGTCAGGTTGGTGGCTTCCCGGCTAGCCAGAAGCAGACGCTGCTCGTGATGTTCGCCCGCGCCCGCAAGGCTGGCGAGAACGTGCTCGGCGGTATCTCAACCCGACGGCTAGTTTCGTTCCGCGTCACCCGCTAGGTCGCGAGTTGATCGAGTTGATCAGGCCCGCCATGAACCGGAGTACCCCTAAGGGAGGGAGCCTCTGGTTCATGGCGAGCCGAATGTGTGTGGACGCGGGCCAACGTCCACGGGGCTTTGCTGCGGCGAGTGTTCAGGCCTGAATCCGGCTCGAGATGACATCCGACAGCGGTACTCCCCATGCGATCGAGTCGAAGCTGGAGGCGGTGGACGAGTATCAGGCGCCTCCTCGCGGGCAGGAGCAGGACACGGGGGATGAGCCCGACGAACAGCGGGATGATGATCAGACGGTGGACATTAACCTGCTCGACGCACAAGGAGGGAAGCCTGTCCTCGAGACCTCGAAGTTGCCCCGCGTAGCGCCTGCCGATGCGACGTACACGATCTCGGGGAGGGACGAGCTCGCGACCGAGCCGGGCGCTCCACCGCCGGGAAAGACGATGTAGCGCGCCTGGCTAGAAGGGGAGATCGTTGACGGCATAGCTGAGCGCTTCGCCGAAGGTGGGGAACTGCATCGGTGTGTCACGCAGCACCGAAATAGGGACGCGAGCCTTGATCGCGAGGACAGTTGCACCGATCCATTCCGAAGCGAGCGGCCCGACCGCCCAGGCACCCACGAGGCTGCCGTGGTCGCGGTCTGCCAGTACGGTCAGGGAGCCGTGGTACCCGGTGCCGTACATCCCGGTCCTCGCGAGCGTTCCAAGGTCGACAGTCCCTTCCGCGACGGTTAGCCCTTCCGCGTCGGCCCCGTCGCGTGTGAGCCCGACGGCGGCAACCTCGGGGTCAGTGAAGACGACGCGGGGGATCGCGCGGTAGTCGGCAACGCGCTTCCGACCGAGAATGTCGTCGGCCACGATCTCGCCCTGATAGTGCGCCACGTGAGTGAACGGCATCACGGCTGTCACATCGCCTGCCGCCCAGACGCCCTTTCCCGCCCGGCAGCGGGCGTCGACATCGATGCCGCCACTCTTGCCCACCGTGATCCCGACCGCCTCGAGGCCGATTCCCGTCACGCGGGGCTTGCGCCCCGTAGCGATCACGATTCGTTCGGTCTCGATCGGGCTTCCATCATCGAGGTGGATAACCCTGCGGCCGGCGGCGGGCTCCACTCGCACCGCAGCGGTACCGAGCCGCAGCTCCACGCCCTCCTCGATCAGGGCCCGGGCAAGATGCTCGCCGATCTCGCTGTCCTCGCGCGAGAGCAGCCGGTCCGCCTCCTCCACGATTGTCACCCGGCTACCCAACCGCCGGAGCAGCTGGGCGGTTTCGAGCCCAACAGGGCCGCCACCAAGAACAACTGCCTCGCGCGGCGGCTCGCTCATCGTGTAGACATCCCGCGTCGTCCAGTAGCCTGCTTCAGGCAGGCCCTCGATCGGTGGAACGACACCGTCCGTGCCCGTCGCTACGACGATGTGCTTGGCCTCGAGTACGCGTCCGCCGACCTCCACGCGGCCCGGAGCAGCGATCTCGCCTCGCCCACGTACGACCGTCGCACCAGTCGCCTCCACCCTGTTGGCCTTCTTCACGTCGTCCAGGTTCGAGATCATGAAGTCCCGGTACGCGGCGACCTTTGCCCACTCGAGCTCCGGCTCGGACAATCCAGAAGAGTGCCGCGCAGCGGCCCGCACCTCCGGCGGCCGAAGCAGCGTCTTGCTCGGCACGCACGCCCAGTACGCGCACTCGCCGCCGACGAGCTCGCGCTCGATTAGAGCGACTCGAAGGCCCCGACCGTCGAGGCGGCGCACGACGGCTTCCCCCGCCGAGCCGCCACCCAGGATCACTACGTCGAATCTCTCGCCGCGACCCGCTCGCGGGCTTCGATTCGACACTCTGGTGGCCGGCATGTTTGCGGTCCGAATCGCCGTCTAGCCCGACGACGCTGTTTCGTCGTGCGGGGCTCCGACGGGTTTCGACTCGGGCGAGCCGCGCTGCCGGAGAAACACCGAGAAGATCACGATCGATCCCACAGCGAGGAACTCGGATTGCCAGTTCTGCAGGGTCTTTTCCCAGAAGTCGGGGTCGAGTAGGTAGCGGCCCCACGAAACCGCTGCACCCTCGTGATCGATCTGTTCGGCGTTGAAGACGCGCCAGTTGTTCAGCGACTGGCCGAACCAGGTGGCGAAGAAGATCAGCGTCATCACGATCAACAGCGAGTTTTCGTAGACCCTCGTACGCAGCCCAATGGTCTTCGCAAACCGCGGTGCGTTGGGAGGGGCATACGGGCCGATCAGCTGCTTCTCGTCGCTCTCGAGCCCGGTGCTGTCGAGAGGCTTCGACTCGTTCGATCCCTTCTGTACGAGCCAGATCGTTGCCGCGATGAAGAGTGAGAACTGCAGGAACTCGGACTGCCAGTTCTCCATCACGGCCCCGCCGAAATCGGGCGACACGACGTACCGCCACCACGAGAGCGAGTTTTCGCCGTGCTCCACCAGTTCCGCGTTGTGATTTCGCTGGCCGGCGAACGATTGACCAACGACCGTTGCGAGGAACATCAGACCGAACAGCAGCGACAGGCCGTTCTCTCGAGAAAAGCGCCTCATTGTTGCGTCAGGCCGACAGCGACGAAAGCCACGATGCCGGCCACGATAAAGGTCATGTACAACGCGAACATCGCCCTCACGTCGACATCCGTTCCCGCAGCGGGAGCATCGCTCGAGCGTCGGCGAGGACGTCACAACTCAGGCGCGATGAATTCATGCCCTCATCCTTCCCACGCTCGCGCGCTTTCACACTTCGCGCCCTAATCGTGACCCGGTCGATAGGGGCCGGCACTGTCGATCACGTCCAGAAGCGGCTGCTCCCCGGTTCGGACTACGAGGTTACGTGCGGGAGGCATCTGGTGAGATGCGCTCTCCAGTATGTGCATGAGATACCCCGCCGTGTTCGGGAACACGACGATGTCGCCTACGTCGACGCCCATCGGGAAACGCATCCGTCGCCACGGGAGCAGGTCACGTTCGATGCAATATGCGCCGACCAGGTAGCCCTCGATCGGGCCTGGTTCCGCGCCGCCGTG
>JAJAZN010000111.1 GCA_026785685.1 Thermoleophilia bacterium | reverse complement strand
CTACGGCACCTCACATCACGCCACCGAGGATCTCGCGATCATGCGGTCGCTTGCCGGACTGGCCGTCGTCGCTCCGGCGGACGGTCCCGCGCTGGCTGCCGCCCTCCGCGCCACGGTCGACCACCCGGGGCCGATCTATTTCAGGATCGGACGCGGCCGCGATCCCGAGGTGTACGCCGGCGGCATCGACTTCGAGCTCGGCAAGGCGATCGCGCACGGGGAAGGAACGGATCTGACGATCCTCGCCACCGGCTCGACCGTGCACCCTTCGCTCGAGGCGGCGGCCTGCCTACGCGCGACGGGTCTGTCGGTCGGTGTGCTCGACGTCCACACCGTCAAGCCGCTCGACGCTGACGCGGTGCTCGCCGCCGCAGCGCGATCGGCCCGCCTCATGACCGTCGAGGAGCACAACGTCGTCGGCGGGCTCGGCGGTGCGGTTGCCGAGGTTCTTTCGGAAATGGGCGGGAGCCCGCCCCTTCACCGGCACGGAATCCGGGATGAGTACGTCCTGATCGGGCCGCCCACCCACCTCTACCGCCACTACCGGCTCGATGCAGACGGGATCGTCGCCGAGGCCGAGAACGTCCTCGCCCGGTGAGAGCGGCAGCTTCTCTCGGCCGCCGCGCTACGGCCGGATCATGACCTTGATCGCCCCGGAGCGGCCCCGGTCCGATGCGGTCGCAAACGCATCGGCGATCTCGTCGAGGCCGAAGTGATGCGTGACCGCCGGCGCGAGAACAACCGCCCCCGATGCGGCGAGTTCGAGCGCGCGGGCGTACTCGCCTCTGCCGTCGTGACTCCAGACGAAAGCGATCGTCAGCTCGCGCTCCATCGCGGCTGCCGGGTCGAAGGCCTGCGCATCGAAGCTCTCGCCGACGAGGCCGATCGTGCCACCGACCGCCACCGCAGCGAGTGCCCGCTCGAGCATGTCGGAGCCACCTGCCGTCTCGAACACGACAGCCGCCCCGGTCGGCGGGGCTTCGTCGGCCCCGAGGTCGACGGTCGCGTCGATGCCGAGGGAGCGGGCAACCTCGAGTGGCCGCGGGCGCGTTCCTACGAGCGTCACCCGCCCGGCGCCTTCAGCCCGTACGAGCTGCGCGATCGCGAGCCCGATCGCGCCTGCCCCGAGCACGACGACGTCCGTGTCGTGGGGGATCGGTACCCGGGCGACGGCATGGACGGCGACCGCCGTGCAATCGAGCAGCGCCCCCTCGTCGAACGACACGTGCTCGGGAAGCGCGAACGCATTCGTCGCCGGCGCCACGCATTGCTCTGCGAACCCGCCTGGACGGGCGACGCCGATGTGCTCGAGCCTCTCGCAAAGCGCCCAGCGACCGGCTGCGCAACGGCTGCACGCGCCGCAGGAGACCATTGGCTGGATCGCCACCCGGTCACCCGGGGAAACTGTGCGCACGTTCGGGCCGACGGCAAGCACCGCTCCTGCCACCTCGTGCCCCTGTGCCGGCCGCGGATACGGAGTCGCGTACAGTTGCCGTCCAGCCCGGTACTCGTGCAGATCGCCGCCACAGACCCCGGCTGCACGAACCGAGACGACGATCTCGCCGTCGCCCGGCGTCGGGTCGGAGAGGTCCGTGACCCGGATGTCGCGGGGACCGGCAAAGATAGACGCGCGCACGGAGACGGGTTATAGCTCTTCGAGCGCTCGGGATCGATGTTGGCCTCTCGGGGGTCAAGGCGGCTGTCGTCGACGACCGTGGTGAACTCTGCGGCTCCGCCCGTCGCGCGCTCTCCCCGACGCTCGGCCCGGGACGAGCGGAACTCGACCCGGATGCGATGATGGGCGCCGTCCTTGCGGCCGCGCGGGAAGCACTCGACACCGCACCCGGGGTCGAAGTCATCGCGGTCGCAGCGCTCGGGCCCGCGCCGATCCTCGTCGACGGAGATCTCGACGCCCTCACCCCGGCGCTGCTCTTCTCCCTCGATCGACGCGCGGAACCGGAGCGAGCGGAGCTCGGCGTCACGCACGACCACGCAGTCCCGAAGCTGCTGCACTGGCAGCGCACCAATCCGAACGTGGTCGGTCGAGCCGCGTGGGCGCTCGACGCGACGGGCTTCATCGTCGGGCGGCTTACCGGCGTGCCCGTGATGGACTCGATCACGGCTGCCGACTATGCACTCCCCGGAACCAGCGCTCCTGTTCCATCGCCGGTTACTCAGGGACCCCTCGCGATCGCCGGGGGGCTCGGCGCCGCCGTCGCACGCGAGCTCGGTCTCCGCGAGGGAACGCCCGTCATCGTCGGCACCTACGACAGCTATGCCGACATCGCGGCCGCTGGCGTCATCGGCCCTGGAGCGGGCTGCGTGATCCTCGGCTCGACACTGATCGTCGGACGCTCGGTGGAAGGCCCGGTCGATTGTCCGGGCCTCGAGCTCGGCGGGTACGTGGGGGAGGGGCTTCTCCTCGGCGCCTGGACAGCCTCCGCTGGAGCAGCGCTCGACTGGTTCGAGACCCGTTTCGACGCCCGCGGCCTCGATGTCACGGGGCTCGCCCCGGGCGCCGGAGGGCTGATCGTGCTGCCCTACCTCGCGGGAGAGAGAACGCCCCACTGGGACCCTGCAGCCCGCGGTCTGATCCTCGGGCTCACGCTCGGAACCGAGCGCGCAGAGGTCTACCGCGCCTTCATCGACTCGGTGGCGCTGTCGACGCTCGATCACGTCGAGCGGCTGCGCGCCGCCAGGCTCGACATTCCCCGCTGGCGCATCGGCGGCGGGGGCACGCGCAACGAGGCATGGCTCCAGGCGACGTGCGACGCGCTCGCAACGCCGCTCGACGTCGTTGCCCACGCGGGTCACGCGATCGGGCCGGCGGTGCTCGCGTTGCGCTCGATCGGAGTCGAGTCGACCGGCGTGATCGCGCGCGAGGTGCTCCCCGAGCCGCGTGCCGGCGAGCGGTTTGCCCACCTGCTCGAGATCTATCGTGATCTGTACCCCTCGCTCACCGAGGCGATGCACCGCCTCTCGACGCTCGACGCCGGAGGTTGACGATGCGCGCCGCCCGACTCCATGGACTTCATGACCTCCGGGTCGAGGAGACGCCCGACCCACAGCCCGCCGCCGGCGAGCTCGTCGTCCGCGTCGAGGCCTGCGGGGTATGTCCGACCGACGTCCGCAAGTACGTGATCGGTGTGAACGACGGCGACTACCCCTTCAACCCGGGCCACGAGTGGCTGGGCCGAATCGAACAGGTCGGGCCGGGCGTCACCGGGTGGGCGGTCGGTCAACGCGTCTACGGCGATACGTATGCGGGCTACGCGGAGCTGGCCGTCATCTCCGCCACGCCGGGAGGCTGGTCCCATGGCCCGTTGGCCTTGCCGGACGACCTGCCCCCCGAGCAGGCGATCTTCGTCGAGCCGTTCGCAGACTGTCTGCACGCGGTCGGAGACCAGGGTCGCGTGACGAGCGGGTCGCGTGTCGTCGTGGTCGGTGGAGGCCAGATGGGCCTCCAGCTCGTCGTCGCCGCACATCTCGCCGAAGCGCAGGTCACGCTCGTCGAGCCCGTCGAAGAGCGACGCGCGATCGCGACGGCGCTCGGTGCCGACCGTTGCGTGGCCGACCTGTCGGAGCTCGACGAGCAGGCAGACGCCATGATCCTGACGATCGGCGTCGGCGCGCTGGTCTCGGCCGCAGTCGAGCGCACCGCTCCCGGTGGGACGGTCGTGCTCTTCGCCGGGTTCGGCGATCGGTCGCGGGCCGAGATCGATCTCAATCTCCTCCACTACCGCGAGATCGCGATCGTCGGCAGCGAGTGGATCGGGACGCCGCCAAACCAGCGCTACGCGCGCTACACCGAGGCCCGCGACCTCCTTGGCTCCGGCGCCGTCGACCTCGCGCCTCTCGTCACAGGCCGGTGCGGCCTCGACGGGCTCGAAGGTGTCTTCGCCGACGTCCAGGCGCTCCGCGGCCTGAAGGTGATGCTCGTCCCGTGACGAGCAGCGCCTACCGACGACTCCGGTCGATCTGGGCCGCCGACGGCGTGGTCGTGCTCGACGGGGGAGTCGGCTCGGAGCTCGAGCGGATCGGCTTCCCACGGAACCGGAACGTCGGCGACCTGTGGGGCACCGTCGCTTTGTACGAGGCTCCCGACCTCGCGCGGGAGGTCGGGAGCCGCTACGTGCGGGCTGGAGCCGACGTGATCACGACCCACACGTGGCGCATCGACGGGATCCCTGCTGCCGAGCGTGCCGGTCTCGTCGACCCGACCGGTGGCGGCTGGCGCGAGAAGAGCAGGCTCGCGGTCGAGCTCGCGCGGGAAGCGATCGCGAGGGAGGCGCGCGACGCCCCACCCGCGGTCGCGTTCAGCGTCTGGACCGAGCCTGCCGAGACAGCGTTCTTGGAGGACCTTGCCGAAGCGATAGTCGACGCCGAACCCGACCTGATCCTCGCGGAGACGACAGAGACGATCGCCGACGCGGAGGAGGCCCTCCAGTGGCGCGACGTCGAGGGAGCGCGCATCATCGGGGGCTGTTGTGGGACGACACCGGAGCACATCGCCGCCGTCGTCGCGGTGCTCGCGTAGCCCTCCGCTAGCGGGCGGTCGTGCCGCCGTCGACGATCAGCGCCGACCCGGTGATGAACGTCGCCTCGTCGGAGGCGAGGAAGACGACGCAGTTCGCAACCTCCCGGGCGGTGCCCATGCGGAGGAGCGGCGAGGCTGCCTCGTAGTCGCGACGGAGGGCACCGGGGTCGTCGGCGGCGTCGAGGAAGAGGTCGGTCAGAGGCGTGTCGATCACGCCGGGGCACACGGCGTTCGCCCGGATCGCCTTCGGCGCGAGCTCGAGAGCGAGCGAGCGGGTGAATTGGAGCAAGGCACCCTTGGTCGCGGTATAGACGGCGTCGTTCTCCCAGGCGATGAACGAGTTGATCGAGGCCATGTTCACGATCGAGCTGCCGCTCGGCATGTGGGGCACTGCGGCACGGCAGACGTAGAACGTCCCGGTCATGTTGACGCGGAAAACGCGCTCCCACTCCTCGTCGGTCGTCTCGACCACTGACGGCCCGTGCACGAGCTCGATTCCGGCGTTGTTCGAGAGGATGTCGATGTGGCCGAACTGCTCGACGACCTCAGCAACGACGAGGTCGACGGAGCTCCGGTCGGCGATGTCGAGCGTGCGTGCGATCACCTCGCGCGCCGATGCTTCGGCTGCAAGGCGCCGCGTCTCCTCGACGTTCGCGGCCGTTTGCGAGGTGACGACGACCTCTGCGCCCTCCTCGGCCAGTCGGATCGCCGTCGCCCGTCCGATACCGCTGCCTGCGCCTGTGATCAGTGCAACCTTGCCGGCAACACGCCCGCTCAAGAATTCCCTCCAAAGACGCTCGGCGTGCGCGGCCCGTCGGGGTTCTGGACGGCTTCCCAGTCGGTGAACCGGAATCCCGCCGTGAGGCCTCCGTCGGCGACGACGATCGAGCCCGTGAGATACGACGCCTCGTCGCTCAGGAGGAAGCGAACGACGGAAGCGATCTCCGCCGGCTCAGCGGGTCGGTCGAGTGGGATGCGGGAACGATGCTTTGACCATTCGCCCGGATCCGCGACGATCTGTCGTGTCGCGGGGGTGTGCACCCACCCTGGCGCGACGGCGTTCACACGGATGCCGTGCTGGGCGAGATCGAGGGCGAGGGAGCGGGTGAGCTGGGCGACGGCTCCCTTGGAGATGTTGTAGATCGCCTGCTGCTCTTCGCCGGCGAACGATGCGGTCGAAGCCGTGCAGACGATCGAACCTCCGGATCCCTTCGCCATGTGGCGGGCAGCGGCGATCGTCATTAGGTACATGCCGCGGACGTTGACGTGCATCGTGTGGTCGAAATGCTCGAGCGGCGCATCAAGCGCCTCCTCGAAGTAGGCGATACCCGCGTTCGAGGCCAACCAGTCGAGCCGTCCGTAGCGCTCGAGCGTCATCTCGACAGCACGGTCTGCTGTCGTTGGATCACCGACGTCGGAGGCCAGGAAGATCGCATCGAGGTCGGCAGCGACCGTGCGCAGTTGCTCCTCGTCATTCGGGGCGGCAACAAGGCAGAGGCGTACGCCGTCGTCGACCAGCCGCTGTGCGATCGCATGGCCGATCCCCTGGCTCGCGCCCGTGACGATCGCGACGGTGTCAGGCATGGGCATGCACCGGCGCGAGCATATCATCTCGATGCAGACACGGTGTCCACGATGTGGGGACGAGCGTGCAGGTCGACCGTCGACCATTGCGGCACTGGGATCGTGGCGTGGCCAGCTGGGTAGCGATCGCCGAGGGTGTCTTCCGGTTCGAGGACAGCTGCAACGTGTACGCCGTGGAAGGCCCGGAAGGGATGCTGGTCGTGGACGCCGGCACCGGCGCGTGGCTCCTGTCCGTCGGCGCGAGCGTGCGCTGGGACATTCGTCGCGGCACGTGTGTCGCGCTCGTCCTCGGTGCGCTGCTGTTGCCCGCAGTGCGGTGCCTTCGCCCGCCGTGGTCGCCCCTGGTGAGATCAGACGCCGGCGGCGAGTGCGCGCCCGCGACGCCGTGACAGTGCTGCGGCGACGAGTCCCACTGCGAAGGCTGCGATGAAGCTTGGCAGCGTCGCCCCGATCCCCCAGGAAGGCGGATCGAGCCGTTGCACCTGCTCGACCCACGAGGTGGGGCCGGTCGGTGACAGCCATTGGTATGTACCAAACCCGACGACCCAGGCGGCGATCATGCCCAGACGCCAGGACGGCGCGCCGAAAACGTCATCCGTGTCGTAGGAGCGCCCGGCGAGGAGCCAGTCGGCGAGCAGCACGGCGAAGAGCGGCACGAAGAACGAGCCGAGGAGGAACAGGAAGGACTGGAAGCTCGTCAACGAGAGTGCGAGAGCGCCGATCGTGCCGACCGCTGTCGTCGCGACGATGAGAAGCTTCTGTGGTGCGGCCGGGACGAGGTTCTGGAGGGAGACCGCTCCCGAGTAAGCATTCGCGAACGCCTCGTCCGTCTCTGCCACGGTCAGGAAAAAGAGTGCGAGGAGTGCGACGATTCCCCCCGCCGCGACGGCTGCCGGTAGCGCAGCTGCGTCGCCGACGCCGCGGGTCAGCAGGATCGCGGCGCCGAGTCCAAGGAGGAGAGCGTCGGGCAAGAGGTAGCCGATGCCCGTTCCCCAGAAGGCGCCGCGCTCGGATTGGGCGAACCGCGTGTAGTCGGCGGCAAGCGGTACCCACGAGACCGTGACGCCGACGACGATGTCGATGCCCTGCCACGTCGAGAGTCCGCCTTCGCCGGGGGCCGACCACGCCTCGGAGAGTCCGCCGCCGCCGAGCGCCCACCAGATGAGGTACGCAATCGCGAGGGGCACGACCCAGATCGCAACCTTGCGAAGCACCGTGCGCACGACGCCGATCGGGCCGGCAAGGCCCATGGCGAGCGCTGCTGCCCCGAAGACGAGCGTCCACGCCCACTGCGCTCCGACCCCGAAGAGCTGGTCGGACAGGGCCGCAGCAGCGGTTGCGATCACGAGCAACTCGAACACGGTCCACCCGAGGCACTGGACAACGTTGATGGCGGTCGGGAGGTAGGAGCCTCGTTCACCGAGCGGTGCCCGCATCAGCGTCATCGCCGGCACCCGTGCTTGTGCCCCGATCAGCCCAGCGACCGCAAGCATCAGGTTCCCGATCAGGCAGCCGATCGCGATCGCGACGAACGCCGACGGAAGAGACAGCGCCGGCACGAGGATCGCCCCCGCGACGACGACGAGCAGTGAGACGCCGAGGTTGCCCCAGAGGAGCGCAAGGTCGAAGCCGCCGAGCACCCGGAGGCGCTCGGGGACGGGATCGATGCCCCAGGAGGTGTCGTTCTCGCTCACGTCGGAGTTGTACCGGCTACCCGAGCGGTTAGCAGGTCGGGGTGGCGCGTCAGACGACGACGACGCGGGGAGAAAACTTGACCCACTTCGCATCTGCTGTGAGCACCACGTCTGCATCGAGGATGTCACAGCTCGCGAGAACGAGGGCATCGGGAAGTCCCAGACGGTGCGTCGCGCGGAGCTCGGCGGCGCGACGGCCGATCTCGCGGTCGACCGGGAGAATCCGGATCGGGAAGCTGTCGAGGAACCCGTCCACGGCAGCGACGTGGGACGCTCCGCGCCGGATCGACGATCGTCTCGGAATAAGGGTACGCGTTGCGCGCGTTGCTGTCGAGATGTCCGGGAGGGGGGTGTCCTACTCGGCCAGCAGGCGCCGCAGCACGTACGGGAGGATCCCGCCGTGGCGGACGTACTCGCGCTCGCGCGGGGTGTCGAGCCGGAGCGTGGCGCGAAACTCGACGCCGTCCGCCGTGACCGTCACCTCACGCGCCTCGCCGTTCTCGACCCCGGCAACCGAGAACTCCTCGCGGCCCGTCAGCCCGAGCGAGGCGAGGTTCTCCCCGGGCAGGTATTGCAGCGGCAGGATCCCCATCATCAGCAGATTCGAGCGGTGGATCCGCTCGTAGCTCTCCGCGATCACTGCCTTGACGCCGAGCAGGTTCGGGCCCTTGGCGGCCCAGTCGCGCGACGAGCCCGATCCGTACTCCTTGCCGGCGAGCACGATCGTGGGGACGCCGTCTGCGAGATACCGCTGCGCCGCCTCGAAGATCGTCGTCTCGTCGCCGTCAGGGAGATGGGCGGTCCACGTTCCCTCCGACCCCGGGACGAGCTGGTTGCGCAGGCGGACGTTCGCGAACGTGCCGCGCACCATCACCTCGTGGTTGCCGCGGCGCGAGCCGTACGAGTTGAAGTTGCCGCGCTCGACGCCGTGCCCGACGAGGTAGTCGCCCGCGGGTGAATCGAGCTTGATCGAGCCGGCGGGGGAAATGTGGTCGGTCGTGACAGAGTCGCCGATCGAGACGAGGCAGCGCGCGCCGCTGATGGCCTCGATCGTTCCCGGGGCCGGGGCCATGCCGTCGAAGTACGGCGGGCGTCGCACGTAGGTGGATGTGTCCTCCCACTGAAACAGCTCCCCGGTCGGCACCGGCAGCTCACGCCAGGCATCCTCGCCCTCGTAGACGTTGGCGTACGTCTGGAGGAACATGTCGCGCCCGATCGCGGCCGCCATCGTCTCCTGCACCTCGGCGGGGGAGGGCCAGATGTCGGCGAGGCGGACGGGCTCGCCGTCCGAGTCGTACCCGAGTGGCTCCGTCGTGATGTCGATATCCATCCGTCCGGCGAGCGAATAGGCGACGACGAGCGGCGGCGAGGCGAGGTAGTTCGCCTTCACCTCGGGATGGATGAGCGCCTCGAAGTTCCGGTTACCGGAGAGGACGGCGCACGCGACGAGGTCGCCCTCTGCGACCGCCTCGGAGACCTCGACCGGGAGCGGCCCGGAGTTCCCGATGCAGGTCGTGCAGCCGTAGCCGACGGTGTTGAATCCGAGCGCCTCGAGATACGGAGTCAGGCCGGCCTTCTCGTAGTACTCCGTTACCACCTTCGAACCGGGCGCGAGGCTCGTCTTCACCCAGGGCTTGCGGGTCAATCCGCGCTCGACAGCCTTCTTCGCGAGCAGGCCGGCGCCGATCATCACGGCGGGATTAGACGTGTTCGTACAGGACGTGATCGCAGCGATCACGACGGCGCCGTGGTCGATCTCGACGGTCTCGCTGCCGATCGTCAGCTCGATGGAGCTGCGGGCAGCGGTCGCCGTCAGCGTCGCTGCGTCGCTTCCGTCCATCGACTCCTCGCCGGCCTCGTCGACGTGGCCGTTCCCTTCCGTGACACCGAACGAGGGCAGCGCTGCGGAGAACGCGTTCCGCGCTTCGCGCAGCGGGATCCGGTCCTGTGGCCGCCGTGGCCCGGCGATCGACGGCTCAACGGTGGAGAGATCGAGCTCGACGATCTGCGAGTACGTCGGCTGCTCATCGGGGTCGTGCCAGAGCCCGTTCTCCCTGCAGTACGCCTCGACGAGCTCGACGTGGTCGTCGCTGCGACCGGTGAGGCGGAGGTAGCGAAGGGTCTCCTCGTCGACCGGGAAGAAGCCGCACGTGGCGCCGTACTCGGGGGACATGTTCCCGATCGTGGCGCGGTCGGCGAGGGGCAGGCTCGTGACGCCGTGGCCGAAGTACTCGACAAACTTTCCGACGACGCCGGTCTGGCGGAGGATCTGGGTGACCGTGAGGACGAGGTCGGTCGCCGTCGCACCCTCGGGGAGCGTGCCGTGGAGCCGGAAGCCGACGACCTGCGGCACGAGCATCGAGATCGCCTCGCCGAGCATCGCGGCCTCGGCCTCGATTCCGCCGACACCCCAGCCGAGCACCCCGAGCCCGTTGATCATCGTCGTGTGCGAGTCGGTGCCGACAACCGTGTCCGGGAACGCCTGCCCATCGCGCTCCTCGATCACGCGCGCGAGGAACTCGAGGTTCACCTGGTGGCAGATGCCGGTGTTCGGCGGTACGGCCTTGAAGTTGGCGAAGGCCCCCTGGCCCCAGCGCAGGAACGCGTAGCGCTCGCGGTTGCGCCTGAACTCGAGCTCGGAGTTGCGCTCGATCGAGAACCGTGTGGCGAACTCGTCGACCTGAACCGAGTGGTCGATCACGAGTTCGACGGGAATCAGCGGGTTGATCTTCTGGGGATCACCGCCGAGGTCGGCCATCGCGTCGCGCATCGCTGCGAGATCGACAACCGCGGGGACGCCGGTGAAGTCCTGCAGAAGGACGCGCGAGGGGTTGTAGCCGAT